>JBOFEN010000124.1:0-12694 GCA_051648105.1 Bacteroidales bacterium | reverse complement strand
GATTGAATTGATAGACATTCCATCTTCAATCATATGCATATATCGTAGACGATCAGCATCAGAATGTTTTTTTCTCTTTTCATTTTTATGCATAAGAAAACCCCGAAAGTTTATTGTCTAACTTTCGGGGTTCACTTCAATTGAAGATTCAAACCCTTTTTTTTTGTGCGTCAAAAAACTTTTACCGGACAGCAATATTTTAATTCATAATGCTGAATGCATAATTCATAATTGAAGAAGAATATTCACGCTGATCTCGCAGATTACGCAGATCTTTTTTTGCTAAGCTATATACCACTAACCCTTTTTGTAAAATCCATTCACTACCCCCAAATTTCAAACTCTGTGAGAAAAAAATCTGTTTTTTCCTATCTACATAGCTTCATATTAACAGTTGCTATATCTGTTGTTTACATAAACAATTACGATGATTGGGTAAAGACTAAAGCAAACAGCATAAATAGATAATATCAGACTCAATTTTAAGATAAAACATATTGGTGTAGATAGAAACCTATCTACACCCTATCTACATCGCTATCTACACCCGTAACAAACTGATAACCACCTGCGGTGTAGATAGTGTAGATAGAAATCATCAAAACTAACACTCTGTGAAGAGATTTTGCCATTTCATTAATAGTGATTTGTTAAATTGGCAAGTTTATTATGAATTCAGAATAGGAGTTATGGACTATACATAGTAAGATATAGGGTCGAATTGGCAAGTAAAGAGCAATCCGACCCTATATCATATTTACTACCTTAACAGGTTATTCTTTTGAATATTTTTTAGATATACGACACAACTCCGAAGTTGCATAATCAGTAATATCAGAGAAGTCATTGATTGAGATATCTTCATACAAGATAGATGATTGACCCTCTATCCTTTTAGGCATCTTTGGCCTAACAACACTCAGTAGTAACTCATCTAAATCCTTTGATGAATCTGGGTAGAGAGATCTAAGAGTGCGAATTTTCTCATAATCAACAATCCCTTGTCGTAATAACTCAAAGCGTATAGATGTGCGAGTAAAAGGTTGTTTCGCATCCCTATCACCTGGGTACACTTGGAAAGTATCACCTGTTTCAAACAACTTATTATCGGTTGTTTTAGTCGCATTATCACTCCAACTATCCACAGCCCAACGCAGATATCCATCTGCCCCAATTGCAGCAGAATACCACCCAATAAATAGGCTCTCAGCTGGACGAGAATTACCGAAATTACCAGGATAAGTACCAGTACAAGTATACCAAGTCGATTTTAACCCCTTCCCTCTACGCTCTTGTGCCCATTTAGCATATTGTTCAGTGGTCCATTTATCATTAACAATAGCATCTGTCCCGCCATGCATAGAAATTACTGCTATTTGATCATCGAAACTATGAGTCTTATTTACAGCAGCTGATATTCTTAGAGTCTCACCATTGTGTGGGAATTTTTCTAGTACCTCTATTATATGCGGTATATTATTAATGCCACGCTCATCAACTCCAATCCGACACTTTTCGAACCATCCATTTTTAACCAGCAGATCAACAAACTCTTTTATAAAAAGCGTCCAGACACTCTTATACTCATCCCAATCTTCAAATTTATGAACGACCTCTTTCCCCTGACTCTCATCAAAATAGCTAATACCAGAGTAGCTACTAACCAACCACGTTAGCATTGAGTAGCATTCGATAGAGTGGTCTATCCCAATAGAGAAACAGAACTTTACATACCGCTCAAAGTCGGAAAAATCAAACTTAAAAGAGCCATCTTTGGTTAACCTCCAATGAATCAACTCATCGTACGGATAGTTAGTTTGGTGTTGCTCACTTTTGAGTTTATAAGTGCTGAGCCACGGATCCTTAATCAGGTTAATCAATACAGTTTTTAATCCTGCATCTCTCAACAGCTCTAGTGTTGGACGATAGAGAGAGAGATGCTCATCTGACCACATAAAACCTTTAGGGAGACTATCGCTCCAATTATGAGCATACTGGGTCTCATAAACACTACCACAATAATAGTGAGCTGTTGCTTGAGGGTGAGTCCATAGGTTAAGATCAAAAGACCAATCCTTAACCTCCGGTATGGTTAAATTCAGAACATCTATATCATACTCAAAGGATAGTACCTCATGCCCTATCTCCACAGATATTACACCTTTGTAAATACCAGGTGTTGCATCTCTTGGAATATCCACACCTACCCATATTGGCTGTATCTCACTCTTTTTGAGTGTAAATGGTTTATATGGATCTAACATATCTGGCACTAGGTCAATAGAACTAGAGTCAGTAGGGTAAGCATCTTTAGTATTCATACTCAAGAACCTCACCAGACTAAGCTTTACGTTACTTGGCGATATAGTAGTGACGCCCTCACCACTAAGCTTGGAACTTGAAATCTTAACAGCAGCATTCTCACTACTGCTCCATATATAAATTTGGAAATTAACCCTCTCCCCTAACCAAGCAGTAGCACCCTTCTCCTTTTGGTTGAGAATACTAGCCTGTTCAAATTGACTATGACGGTAGCTTTGCGTTGTAGCAACAAAGGATCCTCCAGCATTTTTAGTAGTAGCTGGCATCGCACCAATAAATGAGAATATGAAAATGGTAAGTGTGAGTAATTTAATAGATCTTAAGTAAGTAGTCATAATTAGCTGGGTGAATTCACCTCACCGATAGAAGTTGTTGATTAATAATTTATGTTTCTCATTAGGAGTTAAATACCCAATCTCTTTCTTCTAAGTCCTCTATGGTATAGATAGTTAATGCTCTTGTATATATTACTAGTAGAACAACAAGCTGTTGATTTTCATTACAGCTAAGTTAAGCTACTAAAAACAGAAATAGAGATATGGTTATTTTGAATGCAAAGAAAGAGAATTTAGCTTTATTATTGAGGATAATCAGAACTAATATGCAGATAACTTTCATAGCCTTGTATGAAGACACAAGCTTAACCTAGGCACTAAAAACTACACTCCGTGATGCCACTATTTAGAAAAATAGATCATACCTTAATGTCCCCCACAATTTTTTGTACTAGACAAACCAAACCATATATACAAAAAAAAGAGCGTTGAAAACTTTCGTTTTCAACGCTCTTTGCGGAGAGAGAGGGATTCGAACCCCCGGTACCTTGCAGTACAACGGTTTTCAAGACCGCCGCATTCGACCACTCTGCCATCTCTCCAGTCGATTTCTCTAACAACCTCGGGATAGTGTTTCCCTCAATTGTTTTACAAAGATACAACTTTTTCTGAAACTTCAATGACAAATGGGTAGTTTATGTAATATAAATTCTCTTTCTTTAGCAGCCAATGAGTAAACAGTGGCAATAATAGTTTAGATATAAGATAATTATGTAGAAATAGTAGAAAGAAAAAAATATGGAAGATTTAGTAGATAGACGCTGTGGTTGGTGCGGTACCGATCCACTTTATGTTGCATACCACGACAATGAGTGGGGAAAACTGATCAAAGATGAGAAGAGACTGTTTGAGTTTCTACTTCTAGAGACGGCTCAAGCTGGTCTTAGTTGGATAACTATTTTGAGAAAGCGCGAGGGGTATAGGGCTGCATTCTGTGATTTCAATGTCGAACAGGTGGCAAAACTTACCGAGGAGGATGTTGAGAGGTTGGTACTCTTTGAGGGTATAGTTAGGAATAGGCTTAAGATCAAGTCTACAATTACAAATGCAAGACTATTCATGGAGATTCAGAAAGAGTTTGGTAGTTTCTACAACTACACCCTATCTTTCTTCCCCAATAATAGCCCTATTATCAATAGCCCCCAGAAGCTTAGTGAGATAGGTGTGACATCACCAGAGTCTGACGCTATGAGTAAGGATATGAAGAGACGAGGATTCAAGTTCTTTGGATCTACAATCTGTTACGCTCATCTTCAAGCCTCTGGGTTTATTAATGACCACTTAGTCGGGTGTAGATGTAAGTAGTAACACTTATTCTCTGTAATTAGAATCATTAACCCAACAATCAATAATATGGAAGATCTACACGAATACAGCAGGGAAAACCTAACTATCAATGTTGTCAAAGCAAATATATTTGCTATCCTCCTATTAATACCAACATCACTACTCTTCGGAATACCCTACTACCTCATTTGGGGTGCATCAACAGAGCATTTTGGTCTAAATAGAGGCATAAAAGCTGAATCTGATATATTCGAAACAATTCCCTTTATATTTATATTAATACTAGGCATTATATTGCACGAATTGATACACGGGATAACTTGGGCTAGATTTGCAAAGGATGGGTTCAAATCAATAAGGTTTGGTATGATGTGGAAGATGATAACACCCTATTGCCACTGCAAGGAACCTCTCACTGTAAAACATTACATCATTGGCGGTATAGCTCCTATTGTACTTGGCATAATACCCGCCATCATCTCTATATTCATTGGTTCTCTTGATCTTCTCCTCACAGGTATTGTTTTCACTATCGCATCTAGCGGTGATTTAATGATCATCAACCTATTACGAAAAGAGAGGAGTAGTGACTATGTACATGACCATCCATCTGAAGCGGGATGCTATATCTATAGACGTATTCAGGGGTAACGATTAATCGACTATGAGAAGATTAATCGTTACCCCTGTATTGCTTGCAACTGCATTATCAATACTATGCAAAATAAGAGCCGTACAAACTCTAATCAAATAAGGTAAGGTAATGCGCTATATTGAAATAGAATTCAAACCCGATAAGAGTTACAACCAGTATACTTTATACTAATCATTATCTATCGCTTAGAAAAATAAAATATAGATATAGTGTGCTGATATACCAGCCATGAGACCACCTATTGTATGTGAGAACAAAGCCTTAGATGTTAGATTTCTATAACCTAAAGTATCAAGCATAGCAGTATGAGTACTCAAATAACCACTCCAACACATACCCATAGCTGTAAACACCGCAATAGCATTTCCATCAAGAATACCTTTAAGTTCAAAACCTTTTGCAAGAGTAAGTGCCGCACCAACAGCTCCAAGAGATGTGATAGGGAATGCTACGAACTCTGGGTTTGAGAATCCAAATAGTGCTTTAAACAACCAATCTATCTTACCAGCTAATGTAGTAAGGATAGGCACACCTTCAAATGCAGCACCAGTATACTCTCCATTAGCTCCTGAAGGACCACTTGAAATCATCATCACCATAGTACATATAATAAGTACCCCTGGAATAACTGCCATTCCTAAGTCGACTCCTGACTTACCTCCATCAAGCAATGCATTTATAAATCTCAAGAAATATCCTTTCTGATCACTCCCCTCTATAACTAATTCAGTGATTCCATTATCATCTCCTTTCTCCTGTTCTGCGAGAGTTCCTTTGGCATCTATCTCAGCAAAATCTGCCTTTGTAAAATACTGCATAAGACGTGTAGATACTATAGAACCTATTATAGCTCCAGCAAGACCAATAAGTGCAGGAGTAAACGTCCCACCCTCAAGACCTGGCACATCCAATGAAACCATGAAAGTAATAACGATAATACCCATCCCGAAGGCTGTACCGAAGTTTGTCAAAGATACAAGCTCTCTCTGCTTGAAATGACTACTAAATTTCTTGTCATATGCTAGACTTATGATTGCTGGATTGTCTGACAAGAATGTCATAACACCCGCCAAAGCACTTCTGCCTGGAAGATTGTAAAGAGGTCTCATAAGTGGAGACAATATTCTCTCCAAAAGTGTTACGACCCCAAATTCCAACAGCAGGCGACCTAAAGCACCCATAAGAACAGTGATACCCATAATATAGAATACTGTCCATAATAGCAACTCGTGAGCTGTTTTCATGATAGTATTCAACATATTCGTCATACCCATCACTTTAGATAAGTATCCGAAAAGAAAAAAGAAGATAACCAAAAACAGAACAGCTTCGACATTGCTGTTTTTGTAAAAAGGGCTTTTTATTGTGAAACGTTTTGCCATATAAAATATTTGTTATTTTTTTGAGGGGAAGAGTATACGCCTAATGGTTTAGGCTCCTTATAACATTAGTATTTTAGCATTACTGAGTATAAGAAGCCAATACTTACTAAGAACCGATACTTTATACGTGCAATATTAATAAAAACATCTTATCATTAATATGATTTGGATCATATTTTTCATCTATATATCTACCAATCAATAAGCTAAAGGATACATATTTAGTCTTAACACTTATTCATATCGAAAAGTGTGATAATCAACCCACTACGAAAAGAGAGAAGTGGCGATTATGTAAAGACCATCCATATGAAGCAGGGCAATATCTATAGACTTATTCAATAGGTCAGAAACTATAAATACCTAATAGACTATGAGAAAACTAATTGTCTCGATTGTAATACTAACTACTGCATTATCAACATTTGCAGAGAGAGACCTTTCCAACCTTAGAACAGTAAGAGCGAGCTCTAACACTGTTCACATTCGAGAGGGTAATGTGTTGTCTAGTAATGGTTGGATTATTGAGCCCAAAGAGAAGCTAGATATATATAGGACTCAAGGCAGAGAGGTTACCTTTATTACAGACCTCGACTCCATATCCTTTATAGTGGAACCTAATAATCAATATGATTTTCTGATATTGATTAACAACGATACAGCTTGGACTCAAATAGATTGTAGGCCTTCATATATTGAGATACTTAAAGAGGCAGGAGGATATGAGAAGTCTGACACTACAGAATTACCTAAGTTTTACTACGAAGAGAGCGAGAATGGTCGTTTGAGAGATGTTAGGAGCTACTTCAAGTTAGACTCAATTGCTGGGAGTGGTGACCAAGTATCCAAGATATTGAATATTATGTATTGGGTACATAACAATGTAAGGCACGATGGATCTAACTTCGCACTTTCGGAGTTTAGCTCTATTGACCTATATCATTACCACAAAGCCACAGGGAAAGGAATAAACTGTAGACATCTGGCTATTATGTTGAATGAGCTATACCTCTCTATGGGTTGGAAGTCAAGATATGTTACTTGTCTGCCTATGGATGAGAACGATAATGACTGTCACGTAATTAATAGTGTATGGGTAGATAGTCTACAGAAATGGATATGGATTGACCCCACCTTCGCTGCTTATGTGAAGGATGAACAAGGCAATCTACTAAGTATTGACGAGGTAAGAGAGAGGTTAATTGATGGTAGAGATTTGGTATTGAATGAGGATGCAAATTGGAACAACCAAAGTAAGCAGACTAAGGAGTTTTACCTGATGGGCTATATGGCAAAGAATCTATACTGGCTACAAGTAGCAATAAATAGCCAATTCAACCCCGAGAGCCGCTATCGCAACAGAGTAAACAAATACGTCTCTCTTATTCCAATAGGATTCACGAACTCCAAGATGGGACACCAAGGCACCCTCACTCATGATAATGATTACTTCTGGCAAGCACCTTAAGTTTCGATATATAGCCTATTCACTACTTAATCTTATAGTGAGTAGGCTATAATTCATTTCGTATTACCTTGCATGGATTGCCTACAGAAAGAGTATTTGGTGGCACATCCTTCGTAACTACAGAACTAGCTCCAATAATGGCATTATCACTAATAGTTACACCAGGTAGAACAGTCACAGAGGAGCCTATCCAAACATTCCGACCTATTGTGATCGGTGATGGGTAGAGAGTACCTCTATCGTCTGGAGCAAAGCCATGGTTTAGAGTTGCTAATACTACCTTATGACCTATAAGCGATCCATCACCAATAGTAATGCCTCCTTGATCTTGAAAGTTACAACATGAGTTTATAAAAACGTTTTTACCTATTGTGATATTCTTACCACAGTCAGTATAAAATGGTGGAAACATCATAAACGATTCATGAACCTCCTTACCTGTAAGCTCAGAAAAAAGCGCCACTATCTCCTGAGGTGTGTTATATGAATTGTTTAGCCTTGCCGTAATCTGCATAGCACCATTGCTAAGCTCTGTCATATAGTGGTGCATCTCAGAACCCAATTCAACTTTTAAACCTGAATTGAGATGATCCAAATAATCTTTCAGTTCCATATAATTATATAATTTCAAATCTAACAGTAACACTTTCTCTATTATTCAACAACTCTCTTAACCCCTCAACATCATCTATCTTCCCAATCCTAGAATAGGAGTAGCTGGTGGGGAAATTATCATAGAACAGAACTAGTGAGCTCGAACCCCACAGCATTATATCCCCTACCTCTATTCTACTAGGATTATATAAATTAGTAGGCAAGGAAGTTATTGTTGCAACCTTCTCATTACTCCCATAATCACTCATTGTGATAGTTATAGGCAGTAGGCTTTTAAAAGCTTGAGCCGAAGAGTTGTCAGCAAGTGAAGCAACAAACTCCGTAGCCCCAACGATCACTCTCATTTCACTTCTATTATTATCTTCATTACTGATTGGCGGATCAATCACTAGATCATCCTCAATCTTATTACAAGATATGAGGGCAAAAAAAGCCAATAGATAGAATATCACCTTCATACTATATAAACAAATTAGATTTAGGTAATTGATATACCGAGGTACTACTTTAGATTCTTATTAAAAAACGTCACCATTGCATCATAAGGAATAACCCCAGCTTGATCATCATATAGATCAATATGAGTAGCCCCTGGGATGATAATCAACTCTTTATTCTCACCCTTCAGTTTTTTGAAAGCATCCTCTCCAAAATAACGAGAGTGTGCATTCTCTCCATGAATAATCATAACTGCACTTCTTATCTCATTGCTGTATGAGAGTAGTGGCATATTGATGAAAGAGAGCGAGGAGGTTATGTTCCAACCATTATTAGAGTTGAGTGAACGTTCGTGATACCCTCTTGGGGTTTTATAGTAGTCATGATACTCCTTTACAAATAGAGGAGCATCAGCAGGCAATGGATCAACAACACCACCAGCAAGTGCATACCCCCCACTTTTAGCATCTATAGTTCTCTGAGCATTTAGTCTCTGCTTTAACTCATAGCGGGAATCCTCATCCATAGAGTCATAATAACCATTAGCATTTACCCTACTCATATCGTACATAGTAGAGGCAACTGTAGCCTTAATTCTAGTATCCATAGCCGCGGCATTAATAGCCATACCACCCCAGCCACAAATACCAATAACACCAATCTTTTCAGGGTCTACATACTCTCTTATGGATAGGAGATCTACAGCTGCTGAAAAGTCCTCGGTGTTAATATCTGGTGAGGCTACATATCTTGGTTCACCACCACTCTCCCCTGTGTATGAAGGATCAAAAGCCAAAGTAATAAAACCCCTCTCAGCCATTCGCATAGCATATAGCCCCGAGGTCTGTTCTTTCACTGCACCAAATGGTCCACTAACAGCTATAGCTGAAAGCCTTTTACTCGACCTCTGTTTAGGTACATATAGATCTCCTACCAGGGTAATACCATATCTGTTTTTGAATTCAACCTTTTGGCGTACTACATTATCGCTCAGCTCAAAGGTATAATGCTCTTGATTTTTCATTGTTTCTTTCTCTTTTGAAGCACAACTCATAAGTAGAGCTGTTGTTATTGTTGCTATAAATAATAATCTTCTCATAAGTATAAATTCTTTTGTTTGAGCACAAAGTTATAGCTATGTCAGCTACACACTTGTATCCAAATTACTGAGATAATAACCACAATTACGGTTTATGCAATTAAGCTGTAATAACCTAGTACAAAAGATTATATATTTGCAATATGGAAAAGATAAAACTTGACACCGTAGATACCTACAATAAGCTATATGGCCTTGAAACCTTACACCCTCTAGTTACAGTGGTAGATTTAAGTAAGGCTACAAAATCGGTAAACCATATCATAATGGAGTATGGTTTATATGCTCTATTTCTAAAGAATGGGAAGGATTGTAGTATTAAATATGCTAGAAGGGAGTATGACTATTCTGAAGGGACTATAGTTAGCTTTGCTCCTGGTCAAGTGGCTGAGATAAATATGTTAGAGACGGAGTTTCAACCCAAAGTATATGGAATCCTTTTCCACCCAGACTTAATAAGAAGAACTTCTCTTGCTCAAAACATAAACAAGTACTCATTCTTCTCATACTCCTCCTTCGAGGCTCTTCACCTATCTGAACGTGAACGCAAAGTCATACTTAGTTGCTTGGCTAATATTGAAGAGGAGCTGCAGCACCCAATAGATAAGCACAGTCGAGAACTACTATCTAACAACATTGAACTACTACTTAATTATTGCCTACGATTTTACGAAAGACAATTCACCACTCGCGAGGAGATAAATAGAGATATAATACAGAGGTTTGAGAGCCTAGTAGATGATTATCTCAATAGTAATAAACCTCAGAGTATGGGACTACCAACAGTAAAGTATTTTGCTAACGAGGTTCATCTTTCAACTAATTACTTCGGGGATCTGATAAAGAAAGAGAGTGGCACATCTGCTCAGCAGTACATTCAGAATAAGATCATTGAGAGAGCAAAAGATAGAATAGCAAATACAAACCTCTCAATGAGTGAAATAGCATATGAATTAGGGTTTCAATACCCACAACATTTCGGACGTTTCTTCAAGAAAAGCATTGGCGTAACTCCTCTGGAGTATAGAGAGAAGTAGATACATGGTGGGTGACGTGGCTTAGTACAGATCATTTCCTCTGATTCATGGAATAGGCTAAGACATTTTGTCCACGGATCGCAACGGATAAGAGCTTCGTTACCACTACGCAATATGAATTCATAATGCTGAATGCATAATTCATAATTGAGGGAACTATTCACGCTGATCTCGCAGATCCCGCAGATTATATTATCAAAGCATAGCTCATCTTTGGCGTAAGGTTTCTCTTCTTTGTCGCAAGGTTTCACCTTGTGACTCATATTAGGCAGTTTTCAACTGCCAGTTGTTTGCAAAACAACATATTCAGACTTAGAAGTGCTTCTTACCAAAGTCTGCTACAATTCATAGTTAAACTGCGAAGCCTTAACGATTCAACAATTCAACTAAAGATATTTCTTCTCCACGGATCTATCGGATAAGAGCTTCGTTACCACTACGCAATATTAATTCAGAATTGGGATTACACGAATAAATAGATAAGAGAGGCATAAGGAGTATCTTCAAGGGTACTCCTTATACCTCTTTTCTGGATTTTGAGGATGTAAAAAACGAATCTTATGTAGTTGTATCTCGGATGCTTATGAATATCAGGAGAATTAAAGTGCATAATACTACCTCTCTCAGTAACCCCTCAGTTAACTCCGTATTGTGAGATATAATAAATCCTTGAGATGATTTTACTTCATCTCAAGGATTTCAATGCTTTAATGAATGTGATGAATTTGACAGATTTCGTGGATGTAATGGATCTCGATGATGTCATGGTTTTCAAGGATTTCAGAGTACTCCTACTTTTTTCAAGTTATAATGAAGTAGCTCTGCAATCAGCAACCATAACCGACAATTTTTGGCAAAGTAAAACCGACATTACTTTCACTCTTTGTAAAATCCATTTAACACCCTCTGATGTGAAACTCTGAGAGTTTTTCATCTCTCATTTTATAACTCTATATGTCGGTTTTAACATATTAGTCGCCTACCTTTTACATTGCGATCGCTAAATAGTGGAATAGTTCACTGTAAACTTATATTTATCTCTTAATTGTGATTGGGATATTAATATAATTTTTCTGGTTGCAATAGGATTCTATTGCAACCTATTGCAACCGCCTATTGCAACCCGTAAAGGTTTGATTGTAAGGGAGTGTTGCAATGTGGCAATAGAAATCATCAAAACTAAGACTCTGTGAGTGGATTTTGATGATTTCTTAAGAGTGATTTGTTAAATAGGGATCTTATTTAACTGCTGGTCAGTGATGATATTTAGGCACTGCCTAATGGTGATTTAGCGTAAGGCTTTTGGGTGGTTAGGCAGTGGGTAACTATCATTAAGCCTTAGCCTAAAATTGCTCAGAGGTAATGGTGGTTTGACGCAGTGAAAAGGGTGAAAGTACTCAGAGAAAAGAGGTAAAGTACTCACTACTTTTTGGTCCACGGATCTATCGGATAAGAGCTTCGTTACCACTGCGCCATCTGTTTAATTCACAATTCATAATGCTTAGAGGTAAATATTCACGCTGATCTCGCTGATTATATTATCAAACACAACTCATCTTTGTCGTAAGGTTTCACCTTGTGACTCTTATTCGGCAGTTTTCAACTGCAAGTTGTTTGCAAAACGACATCTTCAAGCGTAGTAGTGGTTCTTGCCAAAGGCAGTCAGGTGCAACCTGACAAATGATAGGTCCAAGGCACAGCCTTTAACCATAAGTGTCATCTGAAAAGATCAACATACACGAAGTGGCATCAACAATAATTACTCACGCAGATCTCGCTGATCCCGCAGATTATATTATCACAATATAGCTAAGCAGGTTGCGAAGCGAGCCCTAAACCGTTTTTGATTAATCCATAATTGGTACTTCGCAACTAGACAAAAAAAAAGAGCGTTGAAAACTTTCGTTTTCAACGCTCTTTGCGGAGAGAGAGGGATTCGAACCCCCGGTACCTTGCAGTACAACGGTTTTCAAGACCGCCGCATTCGACCACTCTGCCATCTCTCCAGTCGATTGTCATTGCATTAGTGAGTGATTACCCTCAAATGCATTGCAAA
>JBOFEN010000123.1:0-30421 GCA_051648105.1 Bacteroidales bacterium | reverse complement strand
CACAGAGTTTGAAATTTGATGGTGCTGTTCGGATTTTACAAAATAGTTAACCCATAAGCTCTAGCCTACCATTACCTATGGGATATACCAAATAAGAGAAAGCCACACTTCGGAACATCCGAAGTGTGGCTTTCTCTTATTTGGTATATTATTTTGCTATCAATAGGTAGTAGTTCTTCTTACCTCTTTGTACTAAAATAAATCTATCATTAAGTAAATCAGATATTGTAAGGATATGCTCGTGATCAGGCTGTTTCTCTTTGTTAATTGAGAGACCTCCACCTTGAGTCAGCTTTCTCATTTCTCCTTTAGAGGCAAATACAGCAGCCTTCTCTGTCAATAGGTCAATGGCCTTTACTCCGCCTTTCAACTGCTCGTAAGAAATCTCATATTGAGGAACCCCTTCGAAAACTGAAAGAAGAGTCTCCTCATCTAACTTACGAAGAGAGTCCGAAGTAGCATTACCGAAAAGAATATTTGAAGCCTCAACAGATGCTTCGTAATCCTCAAGCGAGTGAACCATAATTGTGATCTCTTTTGCTAGTCTCTTTTGAAGTGGTCTAAGATGTGGTGCCTCAGCTTGCTCATTTACTAATCCAGTCACCTCTTCTTGAGTCAATGTAGTAAAGATCTTGATATATCTTTCAGCATCAGCATCACTTACGTTCAACCAGAACTGATAGAACTTGTAAGGAGTAGTATATCTTCTGTCTAGCCAAACATTTCCAGACTCAGTCTTTCCAAACTTACCACCATCAGCTTTTGTTATCAATGGACAAACCAAAGCCGATGCTTCACCTCCAGCCATTCGACGAATTAGCTCTGTACCTGTGGTAATGTTACCCCACTGATCAGATCCACCCATCTGAAGACGACATCCATACTCTTTGTAGAGATGCAAGAAGTCATAACCTTGTAGAAGTTGATATGTGAATTCCGTAAAAGACAAACCTGAACCACTCTCTCCAGAGATACGTCTTTTTACTGAATCCTTAGACATCATATAGTTTACGGTAATATGCTTACCAACATCTCTAATGAAATCCAAGAATGAGAACTGCTTCATCCAATCATAGTTATTCACCAAAATAGCAGCGTTAGGAGCATCTGAGGTAAAATCAAGAAAACGCTCTAGCTGTTTCTTAAGTGCATTTTGATTGTGACGAAGAGTCTCTTCGCTCAACAAATTACGTTCTTGAGACTTCATTGAAGGGTCTCCGATCATACCTGTAGCACCACCAATAAGAGCTATTGGACGGTGTCCTGCTCTTTGAAGGTGTTTTAGCATCATCACCCCAACCAAATGCCCAATATGTAATGAGTCTGCTGTTGGGTCGATACCTACATAACCTGATGTCATCTCTTTTTGGAGCTGCTCTTCTGTACCAGGCATGATATCATGAATCATACCTCTCCACTTCAATTCTTCTACAAAATTCATATCTATTTCAGTTGTATAAAGTTCTTATTTATTTGATCTACAAGCTCAAGCTTGGAGATATTCTTAATATTAGCAATTTGAGTATAAATCGCATCAATAGGTATATAAGAAGTATCAGTCTCAATAAACATTCGATCAATAGGTATGGCAATAATAGTATCTTCTCTGTAATACTCTCCGAATGATAGCCATATATTAGGTAGCCTAGTTAGCTGCTTCATCAACTCTGTTGAGCCTCTAAAGTCATGAATAATAATCTTAACACCTGTAAAGCAAGAACGTTTAACCAAAGTGATAAAATGATCCCAAGCTTTTACACAGTGAACAATTACAGGCTTACTAAATTTTACTGCCAAATATAACTGTTGCTCAAAAACTTCTAATTGCCTATCGAGAGATGCCCCTCTGATTTTATCTAATCCACACTCCCCAATTGCTAAAGGAGGATTAGAAGACTCCAATAAGATAATCAATCTAGCAATTGATAAATCTACTAGCTCCTTATCGGAAGTATTCCAAGGATGAATGCCAAAAGAATAGTACCCTATCGGTAAACGATTGGATAATTCAAATTGTGCAAGGGTAATAACTTTAGGATCTTGCTCAATATTATGTGTATGTATATCTATTAACCTCATGGCACTGGATCATATCCACTACCACCCCATGGGTGACATCTACAGATTCGTTTTGCTCCAAGGTATGTCCCCTTTACTATTCCATATTTATATATAGCCTCAAGAGTATACTCTGAGCACGTTGGAGTAAAACGACAAGTAGGTGGCTTCATCGGTGAAAGTACACCACGATAAAACAAGATTGGCAAGACATACAACTTTGTTACAAATCCTTTTGCTTTCAATGTAGTCTCTTTATTAATTGTTCCAAAGACTCTTCCATTTTTCTATGAATCTGTTCAGACTCCAATATTTCTTTTGGCAGATAGAGAAAAGCTATTGCCAATGAACCTTGAGCATCTTGGATAAATGGATTTAGCTTAGACTTATTAAGTCTATATGCCTCTTTTATCCTTCTTTTGATAAGATTTCTCTTGTTTGCACGTTTGAATCTTCTCTTAGATACACTTACCATTATTGATGCACCAGAATCTCCAACTTCTGATTCTTTGGTATAAACAATTCTAAATGGATATTGAACGAATGAATCTCCATTACTAAAAAGTTTATCAATAGTAGCTTTTGAGCATAAACGCTCATTCTTAGAAAGTGATAGATCCATCGTCATATATAAATTTAAAAAAGGCTCTTCGAACCCATACTACCACAAAAGTATATAAACTTTGTCAGTAATATATGTTCCAAGAGCCTCTATATAACCCAAATTGGTAAATTTACTTCTTAATACTATTCTTAAGGTAAAGATCAAGAGCCGCCGTCATTGATGGAGCTTCTGGTGATGGTGCAGCAAATGTCAAATCTAGACCTGCATCAGCTACAGCTTTAGATGTAGCAACACCAAAAGCACCTATCTTAATATCTCCTTGATTAAACTCAGGGAAGTTCTTCATTAGAGAACCAATACCAGAAGGACTAAAGAACAGCAACATATCGTAATCAAATACCTCATCCTCTTTAAAGTCATTACTAACTGTTCTGTACATAACAGCCTTAGTATAGTCAATGCGAACTTTATCTAGAATCTGAGTAACTTCATCATTATGAACATCAGAACATGGAACAATATACTTCTCTCCACTGTGCTTTGTAAAACTAGGAGCCAAATCATCTAGTTTACCCGAAGAGCCAAAGAATATTTTACGTTTTCTATATACAATATACTTCTGTAGATAAAGAGCAATAGACTCTGTTGTACAAAAGTATTTCATAGTCTCAGGAATTGTAATACGCATCCCTTCACATAGAGTAAAGAAATGATCTATCGCAGTCTTGGCTGTAAATACAACAGCCGTAAAATCAGATATCGAAATACGCTGTTGTCTAAAATCTTTAGGACTTACCCCCTCGACTTTAATAAATGGGCGAAAAACAATCTCTACCCCATACTTTTGAGCTATGTCAAAGTATGGCGACTTGTCTGACGCTGGTTTTGGTTGTGATACAAGGATTTTCTTCACGATAGAAACAACAAATAGGTGATCAAATATGATTAAATAAAGTACCTAAAACATGGTATAGCAATAGTATAGGTACTAAAATTCCGGTGTAAAGATACAAAATCAGATAGATATATGAGAATATTGTTCTGAAAAAAATCTTTAACCCTCTCACTAATGAGAGAACATAATAGAGCGATATTGCAATGATTAACAAGAAGTTAAACACCTCCCTGGAGATATTCCCAAAAGCAATCGAGATAGATACAAAAAAGAGAATAATCCCAAACAACTCAAACAAAATATAGCTACCTTGCTTCCACAAAACCCAAGATTTCTCAGATGAGAAAGTTCGAATAAGTGAAAAGTTTAAGATATGAACACTCAAAGAGAATACTACAAATAAGGAAGATGCCAATAGCCAATACTTGGACAAATAGATATTATTAGATCCAATTGGAGAGAAGTATAAAATTGACAAGAAACAGAGCTGTAGTATAGTCTGAATACGTAAAGATAATCTCATCAATACATGCCTCTCTTCTGACTCATAAAAGAGATTACCTCTCTCCTTCGTTTGCCACAACACCTTAAACGAATCGTAGAAATTGTTTAAACGCCCTTTAAATCCGACAACAATGAAAAAGGATGAGATTAACATGAATGCTGTCAAACCTCCAGAGTAGTTTATTCTATTGTTATGTAGTATACCATCAACTCTTTGTTCACTAACGACAGATTCATTTAATACATTGAAGTTTAACTCTCCATCATCAATCGACAAGAAAAAAGGAGGATTAGATAATTCTAGTTTTGCTTCAAGATTATTTTCAACTACCTGCTCCTCTAATTGATTAGACAATAATATCATTAGCTACTATTTATTTAATACAAACTAATATTCTATATAGCAGCAAACTTTCTAAGCGAAGGGTCCCAATCATGCTCAGAGTGTAGAGCTAACAAAACTTCGTCTATATCTGAGGCAACAAACCACATCTTAGCATGAACATCCCTCATAAAGTTTTGCTCGATAGCCTTATCCAACATCGTTATTAATGGATCGTAAAACCCATCAATATTGACGATAATGATAGGTTTAGAATGCAAGCCCAACTGCTTCCACGTAATAGCTTCGAAAAGCTCCTCAAGCGTACCACAACCTCCAGGTAGAGCAACAATAGCATCTGCTAGCTCAATCATCTTAGCCTTTCTCTCATGCATTGAATTAGTAACAATCAACTCGTGAAGATCCTTGCTCTCCCATCCCTCATCAATCATAAACTGTGGTATTACTCCAATAGTATGGCCCCCGTGCATGATCACTTCCTTAGAAATCTCATGCATTAAACCTCTATTACTACCTCCATTAATACAACTAATCTTAGCTTTAGCTAGTTCAGCCCCCAACCTTCTAGCCGCATCAACATATGCGTTAGGAATCTTTGTGCTTGATGCACTATATACGCAAACAGAATGAATCACCTCTTAACCTCCTATTATATATAAAATACTTAATAGCACAAAGTTAGGCTATTAATATTAAAAACAATCGAGAATCTAGTACAATTGAAATTATTCAACATACTAAATTCTCGATTATCTCTATTAGTTACAACCCAAACTCTTTTCTTATCTCCTCAACAAGATCAAGTTTCTCCCAAGTAAACAACTCTACATCTAGAGTTATTGACTCTTTGAGATAGCGGTTAGTAAATACTTTTCTTTTTACTTGAGGCTGACGACCCATGTGACCATAAGCCGCAGTCTCTGCATATATTGGATTTCTTAGCTTCAGACGCTTCTCTATTGCATACGGAGTCATAGGAATAAGAGCAGAGATCTTTTGAGCTATCTCTCCATCACTCATTGCTACTTTAGATTTTCCATACGTGTCAATAAATAGACTTACAGGCTTGGCAACTCCAATAGCATAAGCTACTTGAACCAATACCTCATCTGAGATACCTGCAGCAACCATGTTTTTTGCAATATGACGAGCAGCATAAGCAGCTGAACGGTCTACTTTTGAAGGATCCTTACCAGAGAAGGCACCACCACCGTGTGCTCCTTTTCCTCCGTAAGTATCTACGATGATTTTACGACCAGTAAGACCTGTATCACCGTGAGGACCACCAATAACAAACTTCCCTGTTGGGTTTACGTGTAGAATTAGTTTATCATCAAATAAAGCCTGAACTCTTTCAGGAAGCTGAGAAATAACTCTTGGCAAAAGAATATTCTTTACATCATCATAGATGCTATCCAACATCACTTTATCAGCCTGTTGTTCTGCCTCTGGTGTATTATCTACAGGCTGAACAAAGTCATCATGCTGAGTAGATACAACTATTGTATGCACTCTTACAATTTTACCCTCTGGAGAGTACTCCACTGTAACCTGAGACTTAGAGTCTGGACGAAGATAAGTCATAACTTCACCCTCCTTTCTTAGCTTTGCTAGCTCCTCAAGAATAAGATGTGAAAGATCTAAAGAGAGAGGCATATAGTTATCCGTCTCGTTAGACGCATAGCCAAACATCATACCTTGATCGCCTGCACCCTGCTCCTCTGCATCTGCCCTCTCAACACCTCGGTTAATATCTCCAGATTGTTCATGAATTGCAGAGAAGACACCACAAGAGTCTCCGTCAAACTTATACTCACTCTTTGTATAACCAATGCGATTAATTACCCCACGAGTTACCTCCAGCAGGTCAACATAGGCTTCTGACTTCACCTCACCTGCAATAACAACCTGCCCCGTTGTACACAAAGTTTCGCAAGCAACCTTTGACCATTTATCTTGGGCAATAAATTCGTCAAGTATTGCATCAGATATTTGATCTGACACTTTATCTGGGTGACCTTCTGAAACAGACTCAGAGGTGAATAAATAATTTTTTGAATTTGAAATGAAACTCATATAGATTCTCTTTTAGGTTAGTTGATAAAAACTAAAGAAAGAGGGGGAGCTCCGAAAGAAGATGTTTAAGTGCACCAACAATAGGTGCCTTTTAGCATTTTTTCGAGTGGTTGCAAGCAATCAAATCCCTCCACTTTTCATGTTTGAGCGCAAAGATATTACATAATATCTATATATGCAATCGAATAATACTCTTTAATTGAAAATAACAATGAGTTAATACTCAACAAGAAAAAAGGAAAGAGAGCCACCCTAGATGTAAAAAAGATCTAGGATGGCCCTCTTTATTATACTCCATAACCATACAAAGAGTACATATGAAGCTTTTAAGATAATTACTCTTGACGGGTAACCTCTGAAAGAACACTATTCTTAAAACTAGCCTCTTTCTTGATTCTCTCAAGAGTCAGTTTTGAAGCATTCTGCTGAGACTCCTTCTTGGTTGCACCAATACCTTGAGCAGCAGAAATACCTAATAATTTAACCTCAGAGACAAAAGTGGCCCTATTATCTTCGCCATTATAAGAGTCAACAAGTTCAAACTCTATATTAACCCTATTCTTCTGCCCCCATTCAATAAGTTTGGACTTGAAGTTAATCTCCGTATCAGCAACTACAGTTAGATCGACATATGGTTTTATCATTCTTTTAGATACAAACTCCCTTGTAACCTCAAAACCCTTATCAAGATAAATAGCCCCGATAAGTGCCTCCAATGCATTCCCAAATATCGAACTATTTTGTGTTCGCGTGCGATCTGAAACAACAATAAATCTATCCAAACCCAAACCTAATGCTATATTATTTAGCATCTCACGAGAAACAATCTTAGATCTAGTATTAGTTAGAAAACCCTCTTTCTTATTCTGAAAGTTTTGAAATAGCAGCTCTGCCACTATTGCATCCAATACAGCATCTCCTAGAAACTCTAGTCTCTCATTATTAATCCATTTGCCGTCCTCTCGCTTTATAGATGACGACTTATGAACAAATGCAAGATCATATAGTTGAATATCACCAGGATAGAATCCCAAAAGTTCGTGATACAACAAATAAGGCTCTTTGCGACGAAGTGCAAAGAGCCTCAAATGGTTATATAAGTTAGCTAACACTTACTTCACAAATTTCTTTACAATAACGCTCGCATTGTGACCCCCAAATCCAAATGTATTGGATAGAGCTGCACGCACCTCACGCTTTTGCGGTTTGTTAAACGTATAGTTTAGCTTATAGTCAATTTCAGAATCCTCATCACCTTCTGCAAAGTTGATTGTTGGAGGTACAATGTCATTCTTCACAGAAAGGATTGCCACTGCAGCTTCAATTGCACCAGCAGCACCCAAAAGGTGGCCAGTCATTGACTTTGTCGAACTGATATTAAGCTTATATGCGTGATCCCCAAATACTGCTTTGATAGCTTTTGACTCAGATATGTCACCTACAGGAGTTGATGTCCCGTGAACATTTATGTAGTCAATATCCTCAGAGCTCATTCCAGCATCCTTTAGCGCTCGTTGCATTACCAACTTAGCACCTAGTCCCTCTGGATGCGTAGCAGTCAAATGGTATGCGTCAGCTGACATTCCACCACCTACTACTTCACAATAAATTTTAGCACCACGAGCCAATGCATGTTCCATCTCCTCAAGAACCAAGCACGCACCACCTTCACCCATAACGAAGCCGTCACGTGAAGCGCTGAAAGGGCGAGATGCTTTTGTCGGCTCATCATTTCGAGTTGACAAGGCCTGCATTGAGTTAAAACCACCAATACCGCTTGGAGTAATAGAAGCCTCTGAACCACCAGTAACGATAGCATTAGCTTTACCCAAACGAATTAGATTAAACGCATCAATAATAGAGTTTGTAGATGATGCACAAGCCGATATTGTACCGTAGTTTGGACCTCTAAAGCCATACATCATCGATATATGACCAGCACAGATATCTGCAATCATTTTAGGAATAAAGAAAGGGTTAAACTTAGGCCCTGCCTCTTGATTCTTATAATATGCTCCAACCTCTTGCTCAAAAGTACCAATACCACCAATACCTGCTGAGAAAACTACACCAACTTCATCTGTATCGAGTTGCTCCATATCGAACGCAGCATCTTCGATCGCCTCTTTGGCTGCTACAATACCCAATTGGGCATAGCGGTCATACTTGCGCACCTCCTTGCGTTCGAAGTGTTGTGTAGGCTCAAAGCCTTTCACCTCGCACGCAAACTGTGTCTTGAATTTACTTGCGTCAAAATGCGTAATAGGTCCCGCTCCACTCTCGCCATTTAGCAATGCCTCCCAAGTGGAAGGCATTGTTAGACCAAGAGGCGATACAGCTCCGAGACCTGTAACTACCACTCTTTTTAATTCCATAGAATCTTGTAAAAGTATATTACTTCTTAGCAGCTTCGATGTGAGCTACAGCTTCACCTACTGTTGTAATTTGTCCTGCTTGATCATCGTCGATAGTAATTTCGAATTCTTTCTCGAAATCCATGATCAACTCTACTGTATCCAATGAGTCAGCACCAAGGTCGTTTGTGAAGCTTGCTTCCATAGTCACTTCTGACTCCTCAACACCTAGTTTCTCAACGATGATTGCTTTTACTTTTTCTGCTACTTGAGACATAACTTTTGAATTTAATTAGTTAATAATCTATTGTTTTCTATTTTTGTGCTGCAAAGAAATAGATTAATTCCTATTCGAGCCAAAGAATTTGACGATTAATTTACTTTTTTTGCACACAACCAGAGCATTTGTGCACCAATTTGACCAATATGAACCATTATAACACCCCATACCACAAGCAGATGATCATCGCCGAAGCATTAAAACTAGGCTTCAACAAGGTCGGATTTGCAAAAGCGCAAGCCATAGATAGCATGAATGAGAACCACCTCAGAGAGTGGATTGATTCTGGTATGGAAGGTGAAATGTCATATATGAGAAACAATTTTGACAAGAGAATAGACCCTACAAAACTTGTTGAAGGATGCCAAACTGTAATTGTTCTCGCAATGAACTACTACCCACAAATGAAACAAGAGGCTGAGATACCACAGATATCTATGTATGCATATGGAAAAGATTACCACGACACCATTAGAGAAAGACTCAAATCACTACTGATCTATATAGATACAGAGATAACCCCCTGCACTGGAAGAGGGTTTACCGACTCTGCACCCATACTTGAAAGATACTGGGCTCAAAAAGCTGGTGTGGGATTCATAGGCAAGAACAACATGCTAATTATACCCAATAGTGGCAGCTTCTTCTTCCTTGCAGCACTACTTGTTGATATAGAGTTAACTCCAGATGCCCCAATGAGCCCAAAATGTGGCAACTGCAATAGATGTCTAGAAGCGTGTCCGACAAAAGCCATTACCTCACCTAGGCAACTAGACTCAAGAAAATGCATCTCCTACCTTACAATAGAATATAAAGGTGATATCCCTCAAGATATAAAGCCTTATATAAATAATAGACTCTATGGATGTGACTTATGCCAAACTTGTTGCCCATGGAACAGATTCGCAACACCCAACACAATAGATGAGTTCCAACCCAATGATGAGATACTTCAACTTGACAAAGAGAAACTATCAAGATTAACAAAGGATGATTTCAGCCGTATCTTTAAAGGCTCAGCCGTGAAGAGAACCAAATACGAAGGGCTAATACGCAACTTTAATGCTATTTCTTGTTACGCGGATGATGAGTCAGAACAGCTTCTCTGAGAGTAGATTTATCAAGATGCAGGTAAACCTCAGTAGTTGTAATACTCTCATGCCCCATCATCTGCTGAATTACCCTAATATTTGCACCACGCTCTAGCAGATGAGTAGCAAAAGAGTGCCTCAACGTATGCGGGCTAATCTTCTTTCTCACACCAGCCAACTCTGCATGTTTGGTTATTATATTAAATATCATCATACGAGTGAGCGGCTTCCCCCTACGACTAACAAAAACATAATCCTGCTCCTTACTCCCATTCATAAATAAGGATCTACTCTCACCATAATACTCTATATAAGTTAAAGCCGACTCTGATATAGGAACAAGCCTCTGCTTATCACCCTTTCCTATGACCCTAATATAACCCTCGTCGGGAAAAATATCAGCAAACTTTAGGTCACACAATTCAGTAACACGCAATCCACAACTATACAACACCTCAATTATCGCTCTATTGCGTTCACCCTCCAGTTTTGAGAGATCAACACAATCTATAATCCTATCGATCTCCTCCAATGAGAGAACCTCTGGCAACTTCAAACCAATTCTTGGGGACTCTATCAACTCTGATGGATTACTCTCAATATACTTCTCTATTAACAAATATTGGAAGAAAGCCTTTACCCCCGAGAGTATACGCTTGCGACTTCTTGCATTTATTCCTAAATCTACCAGCTTTGTGATGAACAGATGAAGGTCATTAGGTGTTAGTTTAGTGAGATCTTTAGACTCCTCTCTTGCGAACTGCAGGAGCTTAGATAAGTCAGTTGTATAGGCTGATATTGTGTTATCCGATAACCCCTTCTCAAACTTCAGATAACCTACATACCTATCGATAAGTGGCTCATTGTCTTTTTTAGATCTCATACAATTATTTTTTTAATATGCTTATTAATAGCTAAATTACAAACTTAATGCTATATCTATCAAAACATTTTCGTAATTTTGTGCCCACATTCGGAATAGTAGTGCCTTTTTGGCACAATTAACAATGGAGCACCAATATATGAAGATCCAAATCATAAACGGTCCAAATCTAAATCTTTTAGGAAAAAGAGAGCCATCAATATATGGCTCTGCTACCTTCGAGGAGCACCTATCTCTGCTAAAGAGCAGATATCCTAATTGTGAATTCTCATACTTTCAATCTAATTGCGAAGGAGCTTTAATTGATAAACTTCATGACGTCGGATTCGACGCTGATGGTATCATATTAAATGCTGGTGCTTACACACATACCTCCATCGCAATTGCTGATGCTATAAGAGCTATTAACGCTCCTGTTATCGAAGTGCACCTCTCTAATGTTCATGCTCGAGAAGAGTTTAGGCACCACTCATTCCTCTCAGCTGTTGCAAAAGGTGTTATTCTTGGCTTTGGCCTCAACTCCTACAATCTAGCTGTAGAGGCACTACTATTTGAAAGATTATAAGTTTATATACTAAGTTGGTGTATGTCCCAGTTCGATATACAAAATTTCTAAAATTGTATGACTACTAAACAGACAAAAATTGTTGCAACAGTCTCTGACAGACGATGCAGCATTGAATTCATCCGCGACCTTTTTGAAAACGGAATGAACGTTGTACGTATGAACACGGCCCATATGGACGAAGAAGGTTTCCGCAATATCATCGGTAACTCGAGAGCAGTTTCTCCTTCTATCGCTGTCCTTATGGATACAAAAGGCCCTGAGATTCGTACTACTCCTACAGTAGATGACATCAAAATCAACTTTGAGACAGGGAATGTCGTTAAGTTCGTAGGTGATGAGACTCAGATAACTTCTAAAGAGTTAATCGGTATCAACTACCCTGGATTTGTGACTGACCTTAACGTTGGCCAGAATATCCTTATCGACGATGGTGAGATTGAGTTTGTTGTAACTGAGAAGCACAACGATTACCTACTTGCTACTGCTCAGAACTTCGGTGAACTAGGAAGCAGAAAGAGCGTTAACGTTCCTGGCGTACGCATCAACCTACCTTCACTTACTGAGAAAGATAGACGCAATGTTATTCACGGTATCAACTACGGTGTTGACTTCATTGCTCACTCATTCGTTCGCAATCGCCAAGACATCTTGGATATCCAAGAGATATTGGATGCACACAATAGCCCAATCAAAATCATCGCTAAGATCGAAAACCAAGAGGGTGTTGATAACATCGACGAAATCCTTGAAGTTGCTTACGGTGTGATGGTTGCTCGTGGTGACCTAGGTATCGAAGTCCCACAAGAGAAGATCCCTGGTATCCAGCGTGCACTTATACGCAAATGTGTACTTGCAAAGAAACCAGTTATCGTTGCTACACAGATGCTACACTCAATGATCAACAACCCACGCCCAACACGTGCCGAGGTTACTGACATTGCAAACGCTATCTACTACCGCACAGACGCTTTGATGCTTAGTGGTGAGACTGCATACGGAAAATATCCAGTAGAAGCAGTTCGCACAATGGCAAGCATCGCTCTTGAAGCAGAGAAAACAAAAATGCCAGAGAATGATATCCCTGTAGATATCAAAGCTGGTGACGTTTCTCTTTTCATGGCTAAGCAAGCAGTAGACACAACGACTCAGCTTAACACACGTGCAATCATTACAGACAGTTTCACTGGCCGTACTGCTCGCAACGTTGCTGCATTCAGATCTCCACGTCCTCTTATAGCTATCTGCTACAAAGAGCGTCTAGTTCGTGAATTGGCTCTTTCGTATGGCGTAAGACCTGTATTCCTAGAGAACAAAGGCGATGCTCGTCAGTACTTCTTCAAAGGACTAGAGTTCCTTCTTGAGAACCAATTCGTTAACCAAGAAGACAGAATCGCTTACATCGGTGGTAGCTTTGCTGACGGTGATGGCTGTTCATTCCTTGAGGTTAACAGCATCGACAAGATCCTTAACGGCACAGGTAGCTACTCATTGCCACACTTCAATACGGAGTCTAAGTAAGCATGTCCGATTTACTCGAACAATATATAATAAATCATAGCGACGAAGAGGGTGAACTGCTCAAGCAACTAACGAGAGACGTACATGTTAACCTTCTTCGTCCTCGTATGATCTCAGGTCACCTACAAGGGAGAATACTCAAGATGCTTTGTCGAATGGTAAAGCCAACGCAAGTACTAGAGTTAGGCACATTTGCTGGCTACTCTGCACTCTGCTTTGCTGAGGCCCTAGAAGAGGGATCTGTGGTTCATACTGTAGACAACGACGATGAACTTGAGGAGTTCGTAGCTAAATATCTAAACCTATCCGAACACGGAAATAAGGTTATACAGCATATTGGCAACGCTCTTGACCTCATTCCTCAATTCGAAGATGAGCAGTTTGATCTTGTATTTATTGATGCGGATAAGCGGCTATACTCAGAATTCTACGATTTAGTATTTCCAAAAGTTAAGTCTGGTGGATATATCCTAGTGGACAACACCCTTTGGGATGGTAAAGTTGTTGCTGAACCACAACCCAAAGATGCTCAAACTATTGGTATTCTAAACTTCAACGATATGATTGTGGAGGATACACGAGTAGAGAAAGTAATACTTCCTCTGCGCGATGGTATGACAATGATATATAAGAAATAAAACACAAAACAATACTATAGTTAAACCACAAGCATGGAATCAACCAGACAAAGTAAGATAGCTCGCCTAATACAGAAGGAGCTAAGTGAGGTTTTCCAAAGTCAAACTCGTCAAATGCGAGGAGTATTGATTTCGGTAAGTGCTGTTCGCGTATCTCCTGACTTAGGAATCGCCAAAGCATACCTTAGCATCTTCCCTACGGATAAGAGCGAAGAGCTTCTCGAAGCAATTCGTGCTAACGCCAAGGATATTAGATTTGAGATAGGACAACGCGTCCGTCACCAGCTTCGTGTAATCCCTGAATTTATGTTCTTCGTGGACGATTCATTGGATTATATCGAGAACATTGATCGTTTACTTAAGTAAACCAATATAGATTTATAAGCCAAGAAGAAATTCGAATAACGAATCTCATCTTGGCTTATATTTTATTATGCAATCACAACCGTATGAAATTAGCCCTTAAATTTGCTCTAAGATACCTATTCTCAAAGAAATCACACAGCGCCATCAATATAATATCCATGGTATGCGTTGGTGGAGTTGCCATCACATCAATGGCTATAATCTGCGCTATGTCAATCTTCAACGGATTTCACGATCTTGTATCCTCTCTATATTCAAGCTTTGACCCACAAGTTAAAATAACCGCTGCACAAGGGAAGAGCTTTACTGCCAACACCGCACTATTCTATGAGCTACGAGAGAGCAGCGACGTGGAGATATTCACAGAGGTACTCGAAGAGAATGCACTGATCAGCTACAACGACCATCAGATTTCAGCCAAACTAAAAGGTGTTTCAAACAATTTCAGAGAACTCACTCAAATAAATTCCCTGCTCGTAAGCGGAGAATTCACACCCGAAGATAGCATCGCAAACATGGGGTGCCTTGGGATAGGCGTAGCCTCACAACTAAATGTAAACAGCGGATTCATTCGCCCACTGCTTGTTTTCGCCCCCAAAAGAGGAGCAACAGTATCACTGACTAACCCACAAGCAGCATTCAACGAAGAACTTCTTATGATTGGCTCAATCTTCAGAGTGAATCAACCACAATATGATGACAACATGATAATAGTCTCACTAGAGTTCGCTAGAGAGCTATTTGGATATCAAGACGAAGTAACAGCCCTCGAACTAAAGCTCAAACCAGGTGTAGACACTGATAGATTTATCACAAAGCTCAAACGTACACTAGGCGACTCTTTCATCATACAGAACCAGTACCAACAGCAAGCAGACTCATACAAGATGATGATGATAGAGAAATGGATGACATTTCTTATCCTTAGCTTCATACTTATGATAGCCGCGTTCAACATAATTGGCTCCCTATCGATGCTGATAATAGACAAGAAAGATGATATAAAGACCCTCAGAAGCATAGGAGCAGACAATAGACTAATCCGTAGAATATTCCTCATCGAAGGGTGGTTAATATCCGGAATGGGTGCAATAACAGGAATCTCCATAGGGATTATACTCTGCCTAATACAACAAAAGTTCGGAATAGTATCACTAGGCTCTTCAGGGATGTTCATCGTTGATAGCTATCCCGTAAAGCTTATTTGGAGCGACGTATTTATGGTCATAGCAATTGTAATATCAATAGGTCTAATGACAGCTTGGATTCCAGTCAGAAGAGTCGAGCCATAATAGACTCTAACAATAGAGAATTAACACCTACTAATAAACAGATAAAGGGTAGTGGTTTTGATATAACTCAAAGCCACTACCCTTCTCTTTATACTCCACCCACTAAGTAACTATCAACACCACTGTGAGGAACTCCAAAAGTACGTACGTATTTGCACCAAAATACGTACGTATTTCTATCAATGTACGTACGTATTTATCAACAAGTACGTACGTATTTTGAAAGTTATCCACATCCAACTCGAAAGATACTCATAGACAACAAGTTAGAGAGGCACCACAAGGTGAGTAGTTAGTGAGTTTTCAACCACTTTATTGACAGTTACAATAGAGAATAATTAGAGATGTAAATAGCTGAAAATTCAGCGATCTGAGACCCTACTAACTAAGACAAAAAAGTATCGCTCCCCTACAACGTGCCGAAAGCTACATTGTGGGGGAGCGATACTCCAAATATATTGAGTGATATTTATCTTACTTCACTACCAGGAGCCACCTCCGAACTAGGTTGAACGAAGTGCAACTTACCATCAGCACCCTCAGCCATAAGTATCATACCCTGCGACTCGATGCCTCTAAGCTTCTTTGGAGAAAGATTTACCAACACAGAAACCTGGCGACCGATAATCTCCTCAGGCTTGAAGTGTTCAGCAATACCCGAAACTATTGTTCTTTGATCTATTCCAACATCAACCTTCAGCTTCAAAAGCTTAGTGGTTTTAGCCACAGGCTCAGCCTCAAGGATAGTTCCAACACGGATGTCCATCTTGCTGAACTGCTCGAAGTCGATATCTTCGTTAGCCTTTTTAGGAGTCCAAGCTTTAAGTTCGTTAGCCTTTTTGGTCTCTTGAAGCTTGTTAACCTGAAACTCTATAACGCTATCCTCGATCTTCTCAAACAGAAGAGATGACTCGTTCAGAGCAGTTCCCTCTGCAAGGATATCAATTCTTCCAAGCTGACTCCAGCAGAAACCATCCATATTAAGGAATCCTCTTAGCTTAGCAGCAGAGAAAGGCAAGAACGGTTCGAAGGCAATAGCTAGGTTTGCAGAGATCTGAAGTGAGATATTCATGATCGTAGCTACACGATCCATGTCTGTCTTAGCCAACTTCCAAGGCTCACAATCTGCAAGATATTTATTACCAATACGAGCTAGATTCATCGCCTCCTTAAGAGCCTCTCTGAATTTGTAGTGCTCTAGGTTATACTCAAGTGTAGACTTAACGTTAGCAAACTCAGCAAGTGTTTGGTTATCATATTCTGTCAACTCACCACAAGCAGGCACTTTGTTGTCAAAGTACTTCTGAGTAAGAACAAGAGCTCTGTTGATGAAGTTACCAAGAACTGCAACCAACTCATTGTTGTTGCGTGCTTGGAAGTCTTTCCACGTAAAGTCATTATCCTTTGTCTCTGGAGCATTTGCTGTCAATACATATCGAAGCACGTCCTGCTTACCAGGGAACTCCTCAAGATACTCATGAAGCCATACAGCCCAGTTGCGCGAAGTTGAGATCTTGTCACCCTCAAGGTTTAGGAACTCATTCGATGGTACGTTCTCCGGTAGGATGTAGCTACCCTCAGCTTTAAGCATTGCAGGGAAAACAATACAGTGGAAAACGATATTGTCTTTACCGATGAAGTGCACAAGCTTCGTCTCTGGATCCTTCCAATAGGTTTCCCATGTATCTGGAAGGAGCTCTTTTGTGTTAGAAATATAGCCGATAGGAGCATCAAACCATACGTAAAGCACCTTACCCTCTGCACCCTCAACAGGCACAGGCACACCCCAATCAAGGTCGCGACTCACAGCGCGAGGCTGCAATCCCATATCCAACCATGACTTGCACTGACCATATACGTTTGACTTCCACTCTTTGTGCTCCTCAAGGATCCACTGACGAAGGAATGGTTCGTGTTTGTCAAGAGGAAGATACCAGTGCTTAGTCTCTTTCATCTCAGGCTTGCTACCAGAGATTGCAGAGCGAGGCTCGATAAGATCCGTAGCATTAAGAGAGGTTCCACACGCTTCACACTGATCACCATATGCAGCATCGTTGTTGCAGTGAGGGCAGGTACCGATGATATATCTGTCAGCAAGGAACTGTTTTGCTTCAGGATCGTAATATTGCTCCGTTGTCTTCTCAATAAACTCGCCTTTGTCATATAGCTTTTTGAAGAACTCTGAAGAGTGCTCCTTGTGAGTTTGTGAGGTTGTTCGAGAGTAGATGTCGTGTGTGATACCAAACTCTTCGAACGACTTTTTGATGATGTTATGATAGCGATCAACGATATCTTGTGGAGTAACACCCTCTTTCTTTGCTTTGATTGTGATTGGCACACCGTGCTCATCTGAACCACCTATCATGATTACATCTTGACCAAGCAGTCTAAGGTAACGAGTGTAGATATCTGCTGGGATGTAAACCCCAGCCAAGTGACCTATGTGAACTGGTCCGTTGGCATATGGAAGAGCCGTAGTAACGAGCGTGCGTTTAAATCTCTTTTCTGACATAATTATAGTCTACTGTTTGTTTGCTTAACTTAATCGATTAGGGTAGTCTCCAAGTGACACCCTCTTTGCCATCCTTAATCTCAAAACCAAGGGCTTGAAGCTCATTTCGGATCTTGTCAGAAGTAGCCCAATCTTTGTTTGATTTTGCCTGCTGTCTCATCTCAAGTAGCATGTCAACAGCTTTAGCGTATGCGTCTGTTGATGAGGAAGCAGAATCAGAGCTCTTGGACATTCCAAGAATATCGAATAGGAATGTATCAAAAAGTGATCTCAATGACTCAACATCCTGCTTTGTTGCACTCTCGTTAGAAGCCAACACAGAGTTAATAATACGCACTGCCTCAAAGAGGTGTGAGATAGTTATTGGGCTGTTTAGGTCGTCATTTAGTGCCTCGTAGCATTTTTGGTGAAGAGAGCTAACATCAATGGTTGAATTTTCAGAGACTTTGATGTTGTCTATGTTTGAGTATGCCTCCATCAGGCGTTGCATCCCCTTCTCCGAAGCCTTTAGTGCTTCATTGCTGAAGTCAACGGTGCTGCGATAGTGAGCTTGAAGGATGAAGAAACGGATTGTCATTGGAGCATATGCTTGCTCGAGTAGTTGGTGACTACCAGTGAAGAACTCATCAAGTGTGATGAAGTTGCCCAATGATTTGCCCATCTTTGTTCCGTTGATGGTGATCATGTTGTTATGCATCCAATACTTAACAGCCTCTTTGCCTTTAGCAGCCATAGATTGAGCAATCTCACATTCGTGGTGAGGGAATAGAAGGTCCATACCACCACCGTGTATGTCGAACTGTTCGCCAAGGTATTTCGTACCCATAGCCGAACACTCAAGGTGCCATCCTGGGAATCCGTCGCTCCAAGGCGAAGGCCAGCGCATGATGTGTTCTGGAGATGCTTTCTTCCAAAGAGCAAAGTCAGCAGAGTGTCTCTTCTCTTGCTGTCCATCTAGCTCTCTAGTTGTACTAAGAAGCTCCTCGACGTTGCGACCAGATAGTTTGCCGTAGTTATATTTACGATTGTATCCCTCAACGTCGAAGTACACCGATCCTTTGCTTTCATAAGCGAATCCGTTGTCTAGTATCTCCTTTACATATTGTATCTGCTCGATGATATGTCCAGAAGCGTGAGGCTCGATGCTAGGTGGGAGCACGTTTAGCGCTTCCATAGCTTTGCGATATCTATTGAGGTAGTATTGTACAATCTCCATAGGCTCTAGCTGCTCAAGTCTAGCCTTCTTAGCTACTTTATCTTCGCCCTCATCGGCGTCGTTCTCAAGGTGGCCGACGTCAGTGATGTTGCGAACGTATCTCACCTTGTATCCAAGATGGTTTAGATATCTGAAAAGAAGGTCAAAAGTGATAGCAGGGCGTGCATGTCCGAGATGTCCATCCCCATATACAGTAGGGCCACAAACGTACATACCGACATGAGGTTCATGAAGAGGTACGAAGAGCTCCTTTTGACGCTTCAGCGTATTATAAATGGATAGTTTATGTTCCATAGTTTCACCTGTTTGTAAATAGAATGCAAATGTAGAAATTTTTCAGCATATAAGCTTACTCTCCTTGTATAAGAAGCGGCACTTAGTCTATCTGTCGAATCACATATTTAGCCCAAGCGAACCTTATAGCAAACCAGATGTGCATTAGGTAGGTAGGTATTGCGCCGTAGTGCTTGGTCATAATGTCAAATCTCTCTTTTAGTGAGAGCTTTCTGCGTGAAGTGGATACTCCACCTTGCATGAAATTTGAGATGGTAATATTAGAGTTAGTAATGCTCTTGGCACTCTTCAATCCTCTAATGCACCAGTCAAAGTCTGCCGATAGTTTATAGTCTAGGTCGTAGTGTGTGGCTATCTCCCTTTTGATTAAGAATGATTGGTGGCAGACTAGCATGCCGTTGATGAAGCTTCGCCAGGTTAAGGTCTGTGGCGCTTTGAGTCTTCTCATAGCGACGTGGTTATTTTCGCTGTCCACAATGGCTGTCTCACCATATATAACATCAGGCCTAGACTCTGTTGATATCTCGAGAGTTCTGAGCACACTCTCCGAGTGGAATGTGTCACCAGCATTAAGGAAAAGTATGTACTCACCTCTTGCAATATCTATTGCCTTGTTCATGGCATCGTATATCCCATTGTCTGGCTCAGAGATCCACTTATTAATGTGGTGTTCGTACTTCTTAATTATCTCGAGGGTGTTGTCTTTAGACTGACCATCAAGTATGATATATTCGTAATTGAATGAGGTTTGAGCTAGCACAGACTCAATAGTTCTCTCAAGGAGCTGTCCGGCATTGTATGTTACTGTAATGATGGAAAAACGGGGTGCTACCATATTATATCCTCCAATGTTTGAGGTAAGACTATATTACTTCTGAGAAATCTATGCTTATCCTTTTCTGAAAAGCTGCTCTGCAAAGTTGGTGTAGTTGTTAATTGAACCACACTTCATCATCTTCTTTCTGAGCTTACTGTTTGCTTGAGGTAGCCAATACTCCCATAGAGATTGCATCTTTGTTAGTAGCTGTTGGTCACCTTGCAGTGTTGATGAGTAGTAATCGAATAGCTCTTGGTGTATCTTGTGTGCATACTCAAGCTGCTGCTCTAGGGTGTATCTCTCGCCACTCTTAAGTTGCTTAGCAAGTGTTGGGTCGGCAAGGAGTCCTCGGCCTAGCATCACCCCCTTAATGTTTGGGTATCTGGTCACTATTGCTTCTACATCTTCAATGCTATTAAGGTCGCCATTGTAGAAAAGGGGCATATTGAGAGATTCATATAGAGGTTGGAATAGCTCCGGCGAAGCTACACCTTTATATTGTTGTAAGCCTACTCTTGTATGTATTGCAACGTGTCGCAAAGGGGTAGAGTTGATAGTTGGGATAAGGGCCATTGCCTCTTCTGGAGTCTCCCAGCCCAAACGCATCTTAAGCGAGAATGATAGTTCGGGTAGAGTCTCAATTGCAGCTAAAAGAGCCTTTACCTCTTCTGGGTATTTAAGTATACCGGACCCCTTGTGTTTCTTAGCGATAGCAGGGAAAGGGCATCCAAGGTTTAGGTCAGCCTCGCTATATCCTTCTTCAATAAATAGCTTCCCAATTCTTAGAAGCTCTTCTGGAGTGGATGCTATCATCTGAGGTACGAGGTGTGGAACGCTGTTGTTGCTCTGAGATATATCTCTCAAGTCACGACTGCGAAACTCATTTCTCTCAATTCTAACGAATGGTGTGTAGTAAGTATCAATGCCACCGATGATTTGCGCATGAGCATTTCGGAATGTGGCATCTGTAAAACCTTGCAATGGAGCAAGATGTATCTCTTTATTGAACTGCATAGTGGTTGTTATATGTAAAAAAAAAGAGACTCAACAATCTGCCGAATCTCTTTCATTTATAGCTTTTAAGATATATCTTATTCAGTAACAGAATCTCCTGCTTGTGTGCTTTCTACAGCCTCAGTAGCTGACTGAATAGGGAAACCTGTTGTGTTCTGCTCAGGAGCATTCTGAATGTACTCTTGAATAGCAGAAGCGTTTTGCTCGTGATTCTTAGGCATTACAGACGAAGAAAGAACACATAGAACCATAATAGCACCCGCCAAAGACCAAGTAGCCTTCTCTAGGAAGTCAGCTGTTTTGGGAGCTCCCATAATTTGATTAGAAGAAGAGAACCCAGCAGCTAAGCCACCGCCTTTACTGTTCTGCACCAAAACGATGAGTACCATCAGTAGAGCAGCGATTAGAATAAGAATAGTGATTACTAAATACATGTCTATTGTTTTTTTATGTTTGCAATTAAAAGTTCTAAATACCTAATTTGATCTGCAAAATAAACACTTTTTTTTGGATATTTCAAACTCAATCGTTTAATTATTTCAAGTGCTTTCTCATATCTCTTCTGTCGAATGTATATTTTGGCTAAGCTTTCGGTAAAGAGATCATCTCCAGATGGTTCACTATTGAGCACTTTACTCTCCTTTTTGGGCTTGAAAGTAGATGTTGCATCTCTATCATCCTCATCGTTCACTTTACTCTTTATCTGCGGTTCTTGAGAAGAAAGGGAGATAAAACGATCTATTAGATCGTTATGCTTCATTGGTTCGGTGTTGCTCTCTAGATCTGATTGATCAGCAAGCGAACTAACGAAGTCATAAGCTGCATAGGATATCTGTGCTTCACTCTCTATGGTTATCTCTTCTTGTACAATCTCTTGCTCTATCACTTGAGGCTGAACAACAACCTCCTCTTGTCTCTTCATCTCTGGCTCTGGCTGAGGCTCTGGCTGAGAGATGGTTTGATGTGTTGGTGCCTGAAAATCACCCCAGGTATGCTCAAGAAAAGAGTCTATGAGTGATATTGTATCCTTCGATGATAGGCTCTCTTTTTTGTTTAAGTAGCTCTTAAGTTGCTTCTCAAAAGCACTGTTCCACCCTAGATATCTATCAGATAATAGAAAGAATAGCGCCTTTAGGTTGCTTATATATATAGAATGCCTTCTCAACTCCTCGACAAAGCTTGGCGCTCTATTTATCTGAAGAGCTTTGAGGTATAACATTCGTGCAGGTTCGAAGAGAGGATACTTTCGTGTGAGCTCTAAAAGAGGATAAATGCTCTCTTTGGTCAGCTTGTCTGGACTAGCTAATAGTTCGTAAAAATGCTCTTTAGTCATATTAAATAGTCTACCAGTTAGCTACCGTTGCGATGTAAATCTGATCTGTCAACTCCTCAACAATCTCTTTTATCAACTGATCTTGTAGTGAACCTGTAAGTAGCTGGTTACTCTCATACTCTCGGTATGCGCTAAAGCTGCGTTCAAAGTTCTGTTTAGGATCTACGTTATTTGTGAACTTCACACTTACACCAATAGTTAGCCTAGTTCTAGAAGAGAATGCATCCTCTTTCACAGCTTGTGGCGTAAGGTCATATCTATTGATACTACCCTCTATCTGCAAGTCGCCATTCTGTCTGGCTTGTGTCAACCTTGTCTGTCTGAGGTAGGTATCTTTAAGTCCCTCATTGAAAGCAATAGCCAAAGGAGCATAGACCATTGCCGTCTTGATTGGGAAGTCTATGATCGTGATTGTCTTTGTCTTGGTATAATCTATTGATGCTCCATTAAACTTATATGAAATAGAGCAGGCTGTCACAAAGATTAGTGAGAGTATTATTAATGCTATCTGCTTCATTATTGAATGATATTCGTTGTTACTAGTTTAGACCATACTCTTTAATCTTTCGATATAGAGTTCGCTCGGATATGTTTAGCTCATCAGCCGCCATCTTGCGTCTACCTTGATGTTTTTCAAGGGCCTTCTTTATGGCTTCTCTCTCAAGATCATTTAGTGAAAGAGAGGCCTCAACATACTCCTCTGTGTCATCGAACACTACAGCATCCTCTGCCGTTATGTGATTAATCGAACCGCTCAACTCTAGTGTCTGTGGTTTTGTCACTATGTTTGGCAACTGTTGTGGCTCAGGCTGAGTGAACCTGATAGGGACTGTCGATTGTGGCTCAACAGGTCTATTACCACTCATGAGGTCATGAACAATCTGCCTCAACTCCGTAACCTCCTTCTTCATGTCGAAGAGGATTTGGTAAATAACCTCTCTCTCCTTTGAGAATGAGTGAAACTCCTCCTCTTTATGAGACACAGATGGTGAACGAATAATCTCTGTATGTGGGAGATATTGTGCTAGAATCTCGGGAGTTATATCTCTTAGCGTCTCAATAATTGAGATCTGCTCTGTTATATTCTTCAGCTGTCGTATATTGCCTGGGAAGTGAAAGGCTGTGAGCATAGACTTGGCTTCCTCGTTTAGCTGAATAGCTGGCATGCGATACTTCTGAGCGAAGTCTGCGGCAAACTTTCGGAAAAGAAGGTATATATCTTCACTCCTTTCGCGAAGTGGTGCAACCATGATGGGTATGGTGTTTAATCTATAAAATAGATCCTCGCGAAACTTCCCATCGGTGATAGCTCGCTTGAAGTTGATATTTGTTGCTGCAACAACCCTAACATTGGTCTTTTGAACCTTTGAGGAGCCTACTTTCATGAACTCTCCACTTTCAAGTATACGAAGTAGCCTAGCTTGTGTAGCCATAGGAAGTTCACCTACCTCGTCTAGAAAGATAGTTCCACCATCGGCCACCTCAAAATACCCCTTACGGTCGCCAAGAGCTCCAGTAAATGAGCCCTTCTCGTGACCAAAGAGTTCTGAGTCAATAGTACCCTCGGGTATTGCACCACAATTGACAGCTATATATGCACCGTGTTTACGAGCACTAAATTGATGTATAATCTGCGGGAATGTCTCTTTACCAACACCACTTTCTCCAGTAATAAGAACTGCAAGATCGGTAGGTGCAACCTGGAGCGCTATGTCTATAGCACGGTTCAGAGCCTCGGAGTTTCCGATGATTCCAAATCGCTGTTTGACAGAAAGAAGATCAGGTTTAGCCATATTTGATTTTTGTGTAATGTAATATAGTTTGGTATAACATTACAAAGGTATAGAAAATCCTTGAGTATGCGCAAAGAAATCTTACCTTTGCTGAGGTTTCCGTGATGGAACCCAAGGATAGTTTAAACCACCTAATTAATAGCGATTATGATAAATAAGGTACGTCCAAAGAAATTCCTCGGACAGCACTTTTTGACTGATATGACAATTGCAGAACGCATTGCAGACACACTAGAAGATTTTAAGCACTTACCTGTTGTTGAGGTAGGCCCTGGTATGGGTGTGCTCACACAATACCTCATCGCTAAGGGGCACAATCTTAAGGTTGTAGAGCTAGACAGAGAGTCTGTGCCATACCTCGAGCAACATTTCCCAGCACTTGAGGGAAGAATAATTGAGGCTGACTTCCTGCAGCTTTCTGTTGACCAGCTTTTTGAAGGTGAGTTTTCTCTAATTGGCAACTACCCTTACAACATATCTAGTCAGATATTCTTCAAAGTTCTAGAGAATAAAGAGAGAATACCTGTATGCTCAGGAATGATACAGAAAGAGGTAGCTGAGCGTATGGCTGCTAAACCAGGATGCAAAGCATATGGTATCTTGACAGTGCTCATGCAGGCATTCTATGACATAGAGTATCTATTTACGGTGTCAGAAGATGTGTTCAATCCTCCTCCAAAGGTTAAGTCTGCTGTTATCCGAATGGTTCGCAATGACAATAAGAGCCTAAACTGTGATGAGAAACTATTCAAAACAGTAGTAAAGACGGCTTTTAACCAAAGACGCAAGCAGATGAGAAACTCACTTAAACCACTTGTTGGAAAAGATTTCTCTCAGTTTGAGCTTCCTATCTTCGACAAACGACCAGAACAGTTATCTGTTGCTCAATTCGAAGAGCTAACTAACTTAATCTCTGAAAACATGAAGTAAGAGACTCTATTCACTTTCAAACAACGACATCATATGAGTAGATTTGAACCTACCAAGGAGTTTGTATCTCAACTGCAACAATGTATAACCGATAAGAATGCTGAAGGCGTATTAGCGCTTTTGGAGGGACTTCATGCTGCGGACATTGCTCACTTCTATGATGAATTAGAGGTTGAGGAGGCTCAATATATATATCTACTCATGGCTGGTGACAAGGCTGCCGATGCCTTGATGGAGCTTGATGAGGATGATCGTGAAGAGCTTCTAGAGAATGTCCCATCTGAGGTTATTGCTCGACACTTTGTCGACAACATGGACACAGATGATGCTGTAGAGTTGATTCGTGAACTAGACGAAGAGGAACAAGAGGAGATTCTTTCTCACATTGAAGATGTTGAGCAAGCTGGAGATATTGTTGACCTCTTGAAGTACGACGAAGACACTGCCGGTGGTATAATGGGCACGGAGATGATCGTTGTTAATGAGGAGTGGAGTATGCCTGAGTGTCTTAAAGAGATGAGACTACAGGCTGAGGAGCTTGAAAATATATATAGCATCTATGTTGTAGATGATGACAATAGACTACAGGGGGTATTTCCTCTGAAAAGGATGATAACAAGCCCCTCTGTTTCTAGAGTCAAGCATGTAATGCTAAAAGATCCTATCTCTATAAAAGTTGACACTCCGCTAGATGAAGTGCCCTACATATTTGAGAAATATGACCTTGTGGCAATACCTGTTGTTGATAGTATTGGGCGACTTGTTGGACAGATTACAGTGGATGATGTTGTAGACGAAATGAAAGAGATGGCCGAACGCGACTACCAGTTGGCTTCCGGTATCTCTCAAGATGTTGAGACCTCTGACAATGTTCTAGTACAGACAAGTGCCAGACTTCCTTGGCTCGTTATTGGTATGATAGGTGGACTGAGTAACTCAGTGATACTTGGCAAGTTTGAATCATTCTTTGTAACAAACCCCAAGATGGCTATTTTCATTCCTCTAATTGGGGGTACAGGAGGTAATGTTGGTATTCAATCATCAGCTATTGTTGTGCAAGGTCTTGCTAACAAATCCCTCAATATGGGTAAGCTATGGAGCCAAGTATTTAAGGAGAGTGCGGTTGCTCTTATCAATGCTAGTATGATATCACTGCTTGTATTCTTATACAACTACTTCATGCTTGGCAACGACACAGTTACATACTCCGTTTCCATCTCTCTGTTCGCTGTTGTCGTATTTGCCTCAATATTTGGAACATTGGTTCCTATGACGCTTGAAAAGCTTAATATTGACCCTGCAATAGCCACTGGGCCTTTCATTACAATAACAAATGATATTATAGGTATGCTAATATATATGGGGGTTTCCTCATTTTTATCTTAAATAATTGCTAATTTTTTGCGATATATTTGAAATAATATCTTTATTTGTGCCTTTAACAACACGTAATAGCTAAGTGAAACTATGATGAATGAGCAAGAAACCACTAAATTAGATCTAACTAATGAGGTGGTAAACACACTGGATCAGCCTTTAGCTGAAGATAAAGAGGTTGCAAACTTTACAAGTCGCACTGAAATTATCAAACAAGTTAAGAATCTACTAACTCTTTCTCTAGATGAGATAAAGACGGATATAGAGACTCTTAAGCAGAACTACTATAAGCTGAGAAAGCAAGAGGTTGACTCAGCTAAAGCTCTTTACATGAGCCAGAACGACAACTCAGAGGAGGGATTCTCTCCTGAGGAGGATCTTCATGAAGAAGAGCTTAAAGAGTTGCTAAACGAATATAAAAAGATGAAGTCCGATTTAGCTGAAGAGCGCCTTCGTATTCGCGAGGCAAACCTTCAAGCTAAACGTCAAATAATAGAATCTCTTAAAGAGATAACAGAAGACGCTGAGGATGTGAGTAAAAGATATACTGAATTTCACCACCTTCAGGTGCAGTGGAAGGAGATTACTGACATCCCTGCTGAAGAGAGCAATGAGCTTTGGAAGCAGTATCACCACTATGTTGAACTATTCTATGAGCTACTTAAAATAAATAAAGAGCTTAGAGACTACGACTACCGTCGCAACCTCGAACTCAAAAGCATACTGTGTGAATCAGCAGAGAAATTAGCATCTGAAGATGATGTTATTTCATCATTCCACCAACTACAAAAGCTTCACGAAGAGTGGCGCGAGATTGGCCCTGTTTCAAAAGAGTCTCGCGACGAGATATGGCGCCGATTTAAGGAGGCCTCTACTGTTGTGAACAAACGCCATCAACACCACTTCGAGCAGCTAAAAAATAGAGAGCGTGAAAACGAATTAGAGAAGATTGCTATTTGTGAGGCTGTAGAACAAGTAAATACAGACCCTGCTACAACATTCCAAATGTGGGATAAGCAGACTGAAACTATCTTGGAGCTACAAGCTAAATGGAAAACTCTTGGATTCGCGCCTAAGAAAGTAAACAATGGTCTTTACGACAGATTCAGACTTGCCTGCAACAAATTCTTCGACACAAAAGCTGAGTTTTATGCAAACTCAAAGCGTGAGCTTGAGTCTAATCTAGAAAAGAAAATTGCTCTTTGCGAGAAAGCTGAAGCTATCAAAGATAGTACTGAGTGGAGAAAAACTACGGATAAACTTGTAACACTTCAGAAAGAGTGGAAAACAATTGGGGCTGTACCAAGAAAACAATCAGACGAAGTATGGAAACGCTTCATTGCTGCTTGCGACTCCTTCTTCGAAAGAAAAGGCAAAGAGCACTCTTCTCAAAAAAGCGAAGAGCGTACTAACTTAAAGAAGAAGCACGATCTAATTGAGAAGTTGACACAACTAAAAGGTGAAGGAACAACATTAGAAGTTGTTCGAGAAATCATAACTGAGTTTAATGCTGTTGGCCACGTACCATTCAAGGAGAAGGACAAAGTTTACAAAGAGTTCCACGGGCTTGTTGATGAGCTATTCGAGGTACTTAACGTTAATCGTGCCAAGAAAAGAATGGAGACTTTCACATCCGAGGTTGAGTCGGGTGAAAAAAGCAAAGACCTACTTCTTAGAGATAGAGAAAGACTTGTTCGCACATTCGAATATATGAATAACGACCTTAAAACTTTTGAAAATAATATTGGATTCTTGACCTCTTCATCTAAGTCTGGCAATAGCCTTGTTAGAGAGATCGAGAAGAAAATTGAAAAACTAAAAGAGGAGATGACATTGATCGTTAAAAAGATCGATATCATCGACACAAAACTAAATCAGTAATGAATAAAGAGATTAATTGGTCTGAATTGGGATTTGGATATACCAAAACAGACATCAACGTTCGTTGCCACTATAGCAACGGTGCGTGGGGCGAATTAGAGTTTACGGATTCAGAGCAAGTTTCACTTCACATGGCAGCTACTTGTCTTCACTATGGACAAGAGGTGTTTGAAGGGCTTAAGGCCTTTAGAGGCAAAGATGGTAAAATCAGACTTTTCAGACTTCAAGAGAATGGCAAGCGCCTAATTGAGTCTTGCGAAGGACTTCGTATGGCAGCTCTTCCTCTTGATAAATTCGAGCAAGCTTGTATCGAAGCGGTTAAGAGAAACGAAAGGTTCGTTCCTCCTTACGAGAGCGGAGCTTCACTATACCTTCGACCTATGCTTATCGGAACAACTGGGCAGGTTGGAGTTAAGCCATCACAAGAGTTCACATTCATAGTGTTTGCTACTCCTGTAGGACCTTACTTCAAAGAGGGATTCAAGCCTACTCCTATGTGTATCCTTCGCGGTTATGACCGTGCAGCTCCACTTGGAACTGGTAGATACAAATGTGGAGGTAACTATGCTGCTTCATTAGCACCAGGTGAGTTTGCTCACAGCAAAGGATACTCTGCAGTACTATTCCTTGATGCAAAAGAGAAAAGATACATCGACGAGTGTGGACCTGCTAACTTCTTCGGAATTCGTGGCAATACTTACATCACACCAAAATCTGAGTCAATACTAGCTTCAATAACAAACAGAAGCCTTATGACTCTTGCACAAGATATGGGTATGACTATAGAGTGTCGACCTGTTTGTGTTGACGAACTTGAGACTTTTGAAGAGGCTGGTGCATGTGGTACAGCTGCTGTGATAAGCCCTATAGCTCGTATTGACGATCTAGATCAGGACAAATCATACATCTTCTCAAAAGATGGTAATGCAGGTAAAGTGTGTGAGAAGCTATACACTAAACTACGTGCAATACAGTATGGTGACGAGCCAGATACTCACGGATGGGTTTCAATCGTTGAGTAATAAGATCATATAATATATATTAGTGATGCTAAAGAACAACTCCAATTCAGGGTTCTCTTTAGCATCACTATTTTTATGTACTATGGCTCTTTTTGCTACCTTTGCATAAAGAGCTATATAAGTACAAACAGTAACTATAATATTAATATGACAAATAATTTCCTAGAACTAGAAGAGAAGATCGTTAAGATGGTCAAGACCGTTTATGATCCAGAGATACCAGTTGACATTTACGAGCTTGGTCTAATATACAAGATCGAAGTTGACGATGATAAGAATGTTATTATCGAAATGACTCTTACTGCTCCTAACTGCCCAGCAGCAGACTTCATTCTTGAAGATGTACGAATGAAAGTAGAGAGCATTGAAGAGGTTAAGAGTCTAGACCTAAGATTAGTTTTCGAACCTGAGTGGGACAAAGACCTTATGAGTGATGAGGCAAAACTAGAGCTTGGATTCCTCTAAAGAGATGGAAACAACTAAGAAGATTTACTTCGCATCGGATGCTCACCTTGGTGCTAAATACTTTGAAAACCCAATAGAAAAGGAGAAGTGCTTCGTCAGATGGCTTGACACAATAAAAGTAGACTGTGAGAGACTTTACCTATTAGGTGACATCTTCGATTTCTGGTTTGAATATAAGACTGTAGTACCAAGAGGATTCACTAGATTCTTTGGCAAAATAGCAGAACTAACTGATGCTGGAATAGAGGTACACTGGTTCATTGGGAATCACGACATATGGATTTTTGATTATATATCAAAAGAACTAGGTGTTACCGTACATTATCAGCCACTACT
>JBOFEN010000122.1:0-3514 GCA_051648105.1 Bacteroidales bacterium | reverse complement strand
ACCAACTAATGCCTGGTCGTGACTCTCAGCATAACTAACGGTCTTCTCTTCGGTTCTTCTATTTGTTAATTCCCACCATATTGATGAAGGGTGCCAATCCTCATCTTTAAACTCTTTGATGAGTTTTATCCAGAAGTCGGGTATTCCCATAGCCATTCTGTAATCGAATCCTATGCCTCCGTCAGCTGCTGGTGATGCTATGCCCGGAAGCCCACTCATCTCTTCTGCAATTGTTATTGCTTTTGGATTTATCTGATGAATAAGTTTATTGGCAAGAGTAAGGTAGCATACTGCATCAATATCTAGTGATCCATTATAGTAGCTGTCATATGATGAGAAACTCTCACCAAGCCCGTGGCTCCAATATAGCATGGATGTGACACCATCGAATCTAAACCCGTCGAACTTAAACTCATCCATCCAGAATTTGCAGTTTGAGAGAAGGAAGTGTAGAACCTCGTTCTTGCCATAGTCAAAGCAAAGAGAGTCCCATGCTGGGTGTTCTCGTCTATGATCGCTATGGAAGTATTGGTTTAGTGATCCGTCAAGCTTTGCCAACCCCTCATTCTCATTCTTTACAGCATGCGAGTGGACTATGTCCATTATTACAGCTAGTCCTCTTTTGTGGGCCTCATCAATTAGAGCCTTTAGTTCTTCTGGTGTGCCAAATCTTGAGGATGAAGCAAAGAAGTTTGATACATGATATCCGAATGACCCATAGTATGGGTGTTCTTGGATGGCCATTATCTGTATGGTGTTATACCCAGCCTTCTCGATTCGAGGGAGTATAAGTTCTCTAAACTCATTGAAGCTACCTACTTTGCCCTCCTCCTGAGCCATACCAATGTGGCACTCATATATGATAGGGGTTTTAAACTTTGGCTTAAACTTATTGATCTTGAATGTGTACTTCTCCTTTGGTTCCCACACTTGTGCACTAAAGAGGTAGGTGGATTTGTCTTGGACAACGCGTCTAGCATATGCTGGTATTCGTTCGCCTTCACCACCATGCCATTTTACTTTTAGTTTGTAGTGATCACCATGACTTAATATATCTTGCGCTAATGATAGCTCCCATACGCCATTCCCAATAGAGTTAAATCTAAACTGAGGTGTTTCGCTCCAGTTATTGAACTCTCCAATAAGATAGAGCTCTGTTGCATTAGGTGCCCATTCGCGAATGACCCATTTATTATCTACTAGATGAAGTCCGAAGTATAGATACCCCGTAGCAAATTGAGAAAGTGTGTCACAGTTAGATGTTAACTCTTTCTCTTTAGATTCTGTATAGAGATGGTTGTACTCAATAATGTTATTGAATGGTTCAAGCCAAGGGTCGTTCTGAACAAGTTTTAGCTTCATGGTTAATGAGTCAGTTCGGTTTGTGTATATTGAAGGATTATATTTTAACCTTTACAATGAGTTTGCGTATAGCACCCTCTCCGATACCAGGAGCATGCCCATCTTCTGGGAAGAATATAACAAACTGTCCAGGAGTAACATCTACAAACGTTGATGGTTTGTCGTGGAAGAATATAATATCCTTCTCCTCATTGAATGGGGTCTCTACGCTATTACATGAAGAAAGGGGAAGGTATCCCATTGTTTCTACACCGTTTAGTGGTATCTGTATGTCGATATATTCTCTATGAGCCTCTATCCTCGCAGCGGAGTGTTCCTTGCCTTTAATATCGGCAACGCTAATAAAAAGGTCATCACCCTCTAGAACAATCTTTCCAGCCTCTACTTTTGAGAGGTCATTGTTTCTAATGTATTCAAAAGCTTTTTTGAAGTTAGGGTGTAAGGATTCTACAGCCGATGAGTTTTGTAAAGAGTCTAAAATCATAGGTTTATAATTAATTAGTTGCTAAAATGGTACGATTATTCCACGCAAATATAAAAACATTTTACATTATGTCAAATTATCAAGAATGAATAGTGTCTTTTATTTTTTATTCAAAATGTTTGCTTGTTCCCGATAAACACCTAACTTTGCCTACGTTTTTCAACAACCATTTTAAATATTAAGACAATGATTAAAGTAGGTATTAACGGTTTCGGTCGTATTGGCCGTTTGGTATTCCGTGCTGCTCAAGAGAGAAACGACATCCAAGTTGTTGCAGTTAACGATCCATTCTTGGATCTTGACTATTTGGTTTACATGCTTAACTACGACACAGTACACGGTCGTTTCAACGGTACTGCAGAAGTAAAAGAAGGTAAACTTTTCGTTAATGGTAAAGAAGTTGCATTCTTTGCTGAGAAAGATCCTGCTGCTATCGCTTGGGGTTCTGTAGGTGCTGACTACGTTGTTGAGTCAACTGGTGTTTTCACTACAACTGAGAAAGCTGGCGCTCACATCAAAGGTGGTGCTAAGAAAGTTGTTATCTCTGCTCCTTCTAACGACGCTCCTATGTTCGTTTGTGGTGTTAACTTGAACGAATATACTAACGATATGGACGTTGTTTCTAACGCTTCATGTACTACTAACTGTTTGGCTCCACTTGCTAAAGTGTTGAACGACAACTTCGGTATTGCAGAAGGTTTGATGACTACAGTTCACGCTGCAACAAACACTCAGAAAACAGTTGATGCTCCATCTAGCAAAGACTGGAGAGGTGGTCGCTCAATCTTGGGTAACATCATTCCATCTTCTACAGGTGCTGCTAAAGCAGTAGGTAAAGTTATCCCTGCTTTGAATGGTAAATTGACAGGTATGGCTTTCCGCGTACCAACTGCTGACGTTTCTGTTGTTGACTTGACAGTACGTTTGGAGAAATCAGCTTCTTACGAAGAGATCAAAGCTGCTGTTAAAGCTGCTTCTGAGAACGAAATGAAAGGTATCCTTGGTTACACTGAAGATGCAGTAGTTTCTACAGACTTCACAACTGATGCTCGCACTTCTATCTTTGATGCAAATGCAGGTATCGCGTTGAACGGTAACTTCGTTAAAGTTGTTTCATGGTATGACAACGAGTGGGGTTATTCAAACAAGGTTCTTGATTTGATCGCTCACATGGAATCTGTAAAATAATTATTGGGCTTAGCCAAATAATATTTACATAAACAAAAGAGTCTCCAATTTTTTGGAGACTCTTTTTTATTTATAATATATCAATACCATTTTCTTCTTTTTAGATACCACCACAAGCCTACAGCTATAGATATCATCACTGCCCAAGCGATAAAATATCCATACTTTAAACGAAGCTCTGGTATATTCTCGAAGTTCATCCCCCAAATACCAACCATGAAAGTCAGAGGTATAAAGATTGTAGAAACAACAGTCAGTCGCTTCATAATCTCATTCATTCTAAGATCATTGTTTGATAGGTAAAGGTCAAGTAGGCCGGAGATCATCTCCCTCATATAGTCTAGTGATTCCGATAGAGATGAGATTCTATCAGCTATATCACTGAAGTATATCCTAACGTTTGAGTGTATCAAGCTGTTCTCCGACTTGGAAAGTCTTATTAATGACTCCTTTAGTGGAATAATTGATTTTTTGAATGAT
>JBOFEN010000121.1:0-15530 GCA_051648105.1 Bacteroidales bacterium | reverse complement strand
GATATCAGACTTGAGTCACTGCATAGTATGACTAATAAACTTCCACTAGTATCCAGACTTGGAGATACTCCATGAATAGGTTATGATACAGAGACTGCTATCAGATCTGGTGTCATTAAAGGAATTTCATTCGAGATTGATGGCTATGTAGATACATTGAAGTCTGAAATGTCAGACCTTTTGGTATTTTTAACGGGTGGAAGTTGCAAATATTTTGAAGATCACATAAAATCTACCATCTTTGCAGATAATAATATTGTCCTTAAGGGGCTTAATTGTATAATTGAATATAATGCAAAACTATAAAAAGGTATTGACAGTAGTTATGACACTACTCGCAACAGGAACTTTATTTGCCCAAACTGCAACACAGTCTCCTTATACTCGTTACGGGTATGGTCGTTTGTACGATAGTTCATTTGGTGCAAGTAAGTCAATGGGTGGAGTTTCTACTGGACTTAGAAATAACAATCAAATAAATAATGCTAACCCAGCTACCTACTCGGTTACAGATTCTACAACTTTTCTTTTTGATGTTGGAGTATTTGCTGAATTTGGTAGATTTAATGATAACGGTTCTACTAGAAATGAACCCACAGGAGGAGTAGAGTATGTTGCTGTACAGTTTCCATTAATTAAAAATATGGGTGCTAGTATAGGTCTTACTCCATTTTCGTCAGTAGGATATAGGTTTGGTTCTACTTCTAGTGATCCAATTGCTATGGACTATATTTACCAAGGAGAGGGAGGGTTATCTAATGTCTATGCAGGTCTTTCATATAATATAGCTAAAAGAGTTGCTATTGGTGTAAATGTAGGATACTTATTTGGTAAGATTGACCATATTGGAACAGTAGATTTTACTGACTCTAATGTGAATGACTCTCAGCTGACTCAACGTTTGAGAGTTCGTGGTCTTAAATCAGATTTCGGTATCCAATATCAGCAACCTATTGGAAAGGATTATTACCTTGTTCTAGGTGCAACATATTCTCCTAAGATTTCACTTTGGAGTGAAGCTAGTCAGATTGAGTATGTTACTGGGTCAACGGCAACAACAACTGAGTTAGATGCGAACTTTTCAATACCTGAAGCATACTCAGTTGGAGCGTCTCTTAGATACAAAGATAAATTACTGTTTGCATTAGATTACAAGCTTCAGGACTTTTCTAAAGCAGAGTATTACAGTACTCTAGATACGCTAAATAGAAATCAACGTTATTCATTCGGTGCAGAGTATACACCAAATTCTGAAAGTAGAAAGTATTTTCAACGAATGAAGTATAGAGCTGGTTTTTATTATTCAGACTCTTATCTAAAGGTTAAAGATGAGGCACTTAAAGAGTGGGGTGTAAGTATGGGTATGGGATTCCCTATTGGTTATAGGAATTCTCAAGGATCAATACTAAATGTAGCCCTTGAATATGTTAATGTTAAACCTACATCATCACTCTTGATTAAAGAGGAATACTTTAGATTTACCTTAAATATGACGTTCAAAGAATTCTGGTTCTTTAAGCGCAAACTTGACTAAGACAAACAAATAATAACAAATTAATAGCACACTAAAATGAGAAAACATCTTCTTTCAGCAGCATTATTACTTACTGGTGCAGGGAGTTTGTTCGCCCAAAAAGGGGTGGATGACGGATCTAAGTATGGAAAAGGAGAGGATAGTATCCGCTGTATTACAAATATCAGCCTTTATGTTCCTTACGCAAAAAGTGGGAACTACTCAGATGCACTTCCTTTTTGGCAGATCGTTTATGATGAGTGTCCTGCATCATCAAGAGACCTATACCTTTATGGAGCTCGTATTGTAGGTTGGCAGATTCAGAATGAAAAGGATGCGTCTAAACAACAAGAGCTATTATCAAAGTTAATGGAGGTTTACGATAAGCGTATTAAATATTTCGGTAAGGATCAACGCTATCCAACTCCTTATATTCTTGGTCGTAAAGCTATCGATTACTTAGTATACAATTCTAGTGGAGATATGAATGCACCTTATCAGTGGTTGACTGAGTCTATTGATGGAATGGGTGATGCAAGTGAGGTAGCAGTTGTAGACTATTTTATGAAACTCTCTCTTCTTAAGTTTCAGAAAGATCCTTCACATCGTGAACAATATATTGCTGACTTTATGAAAGTATCTAGAATGTTTGAAGGAATGACAAAACAACCTAGAGCTAATGCAGAAGCAATATCAAAACTTAAGAGTGGAACTGAATTAGTATTTGCTCAGAGTGGAGCTGCTGATTGTGAAACACTTCAAGCTATTTACGCTCCTCAAGTGGAGGCTAATAAAACAAACCTTGAGTGGTTGAAGGAGGCTATAGGTTTGATGCGTAGAGTTCGTTGTCAAGAGATGGATGTTTATTTTGCTGCAGCAAGATATGCTCATCAAATTGAACCTACTGCAGAGTCAGCTTTTGGTTTAGCAAAACAAGCTATAAAGGATAAAGACTTCTCTACCGCTGTTAAGTATATCGATGAGGCTATATCTTTGGAGCAAGATGATGATACTAAAGGCGATTTCTATTATATTGGAGCTCAGGTTCTAAGCGAGATTAATAACTATCCAAAGGCTAGAACGTATGCACTTAAGGCAGCTGAGTCTAAACCAAATTTTGGAATGCCTTATGTTCTAATTGCTCGTATGTATGCATCTAGTGCAAGATCTATTTATCCTGATGATAGAATTCTACAAAGCTGTGTTTATAATGCAGTTCTAGATAAATTAGAGAAGGCAAGATCTGTTGATCCATCAACTGCAGAAGTTGTGAATCCTCTAATAAGTTCATATCGTGGTTACCTACCAAAACAAGAGGATGTCTTTATGCACGGTGATATTAACAAAGGTCAACAGTTCCGCATCGGAGGCTGGATACAAGAAACTACTGTTATTCGCTAATTCATGCAAGATTTAGATTCTAAATTTTCCATACAATACAGACAAAGCATAGCAGTTGCCCTTGTGGCAACTGTTATGCTTGTTTTTGTTTCAGGTTGTCGTAAAGTTGAACCAGATAGAATTGCCTCAGTAGATTCTAGAGTTACTCCCACGATAAAAACTTATGATGCATCTTCACTTATCTCCGACTCTGGCGTTACACGCTATAGGTTCGAGGCTAAAGAGTGGTTGATGTATACAAAAGCAGATAACCCATACTGGTATTTTCCTAAGGGTGTTTATGTTGAAAAGTTTGACTCTGCTTTCAAGGCTGAGTCAACAGTTGAAGCTGATACAGCTTATTTCTTTGAGAGAGAGAAGTTGTGGAAGTTAATTGGTAATGTGAAGATGTTGAGTACCCAGAATGAACGTTTTGAAACACAGTTACTTTTTTGGGATCAGACAAAGCAAAGAATTTATTCTGATAGTACTATAAGGATAGAGCAGCCAGAGAGGGTGATTGTAGGACGAGGCTTTGAATCTAATGAAACGATGACAAAATATACTTTACGAGATACAGAGGGTATTTTTAATGTTAAAGACGAAGAGCCTGTTCCTGCCGATACAATAGCAAGTAATCAAGTCACTCTTCAACCCTAATATTTAAGAAATAATTATGAGTCCATTAAGTGGTATTGTATTAGCTATTGCCGTTTCTGCATTCTTTTCAGGTATAGAGATAGCATTTGTCTCCTCCAATAAGCTGCGTTTTGAGCTAGATAAGAAGCAGAAGGGACTTAGTGCCTCAATATTGAGTCTATTTTATAGTAACTCTGAGAATTTTATTTCTACACTTCTTGTTGGTAATAATATTGCCTTAGTAGTTTATGGGATGCTTATGGCTCATATTCTAGAGCCGACAATACGTCACTTTGTTCCAATTGAGGGTGTTGTTGTTTTTATTCAGACAGTTGTTTCTACAATTCTAATACTAGTAGCAGCTGAGTTCTTACCCAAAACAATATTCCGGATAAACCCCAACTTCTCTATTAAGCTTTTTGCTGTTCCTCTTCTTTTTATATATATAATATTATACCCAATTAGTAAGTTTGCTACATTGACCTCTAAGCTAATTCTTAGAACAATTGGGGTTAAGGTTAGTTCTAAGGCGGAGAAGTATGTGTTTGGTAAAATTGACTTAGACTATTTTGTAAATCAGAGTATTGATGATTCACTTGATAACTCTGAGGTTGACACAGAGGTGAAGATATTTAGGAACGCACTCGATTTCTCTAATATTAAGCTTAGGAATTGTATGGTTCCTCGTACAGAACTTTCAGCAGTAGAGTGGGACACTCCTCTAGACAGACTGCTTTCGGAGTTTATTGAGAGTGGTTACTCTAAGATTCTAGTATTCCGCAATTCTATTGATAATATTATTGGATATATACACTCCTCTGAGTTATTTAATGCTCCAGAAGACTGGCATTCTAGAATTAATCAGATAACAATTGTTCCAGAAACGATGGCTGCTCATAAGCTAATGAAGCATCTAATGCAACAAAAGAAAAGTATAGCCGTAGTTGTTGATGAGCATGGAGGTACTAGTGGGGTAGTAACTTTAGAGGATCTACTAGAGGAGATTATTGGAGAGATTGAAGATGAGCATGACACACCCTCGTTGGTTGGAAGAAAGAATGAGAGTGGTGATTTTATACTTTCTGGAAGATATGAGATAAGTCATATCAATGAAAAATTTGATCTTCTTATTCCTGAATCTGAGGATTACTCCACTGTTGCTGGCTTCATACTCAATAAAGTTCAAAGGTTGCCATCAACCAATGAGGTGATTGAGATACCACCTTTTAGTATAAAGATACTCAAAGCAACTTCAACCAAGATAGAGTTAGTAAAACTACACAAGCTAGATTAGACTTAACTTGATTAATACTTATTGCATAGCAAGATTAAAGAGTTATCTTTGATAATAAGTTCTATTTGTGATGATGCAGTAGTGACTAGATATAATAAATAACAGAAGTACATATTTAATGAATGGTTTATTTCAGCTACTAAAGCGTTTTGTGCCCCCTTATGGGAGGTTCCTTGTATTGAATATTTTTTTCAATATTCTATCAACTCTCTTGAGTCTATTCTCTTTTGGGGTAATTATTCCTATTCTTCAGATCCTTTTCAAGATGGATACAAAGAGTTACGAATATATTCCTTTCGGGGGAGGTGCTGCTTTTAAGGATGCTGCAATGAATAACTTTTACTACTTTATTACTCAGGTGATAGAGTCTAGAGGTGAATCAACAGCCCTGATGTTATTGGGTTTATTTCTTATCTTGATGACACTGTTAAAGACAGGTAGCTCATATTTAGCATCACATTTTATGATACCTATCAGATCGGGTATTGTTCGTGATATTAGACACGCTCTATTTGAAAAAGTTCTATCACTACCAATTGGCTTTTTTAGCGGTGAAAAGAAAGGTGATATTATTGCTCGAATGACAGGTGATGTTGGTGAGGTAGAGAATTCTATAATGAGCTCCCTTGACATGATGTTCAAAAATCCAATCATGATAATGCTCTATTTCGGGACTATGTTGATCCTAAGTTGGCAGTTGACGATTTTTGTTCTTGTGCTATTGCCGTTTAGTGGGTACATTATGGGTAAGGTTGGAAAGAAGCTCAAAAAGCGTTCAGAGGTTGGTCAAAGACAGTTTGGTGAATTACTCTCCCAGATTGACGAAACCCTTGTTGGCCTAAGAGTGATTAAGGCTTTTAATGCAGAATCAAAGATTAAGGATCGTTTTCGTAGTGGAAATGATGCCCATAGGAACTCTATAAATCGCATTAATAGAAGATATGCACTAGCTCACCCAATGAGTGAGTTTCTAGGAACGACTACAATCGCTATTGTACTATGGTACGGAGGTTCACTGATTCTTAGTAATACAAGTAGTATTGATGCAGCATCTTTTATCTACTATCTAATAATATTCTATAGTATTATCAATCCTGCTAAGGAATTTTCAAAGGGAGCTTATGCTATTCAAAGAGGTTTAGCCTCAATGGAGAGGGTCGATATGATTCTTTCAGCTAAGAACAGTATAGAGGAGCCAGTTAATCCTATTGAGGTTAATGGCTTTAATGATAAGATAGAGTTGAAGGATGTATGGTTTAGATATGCCGATTCTTGGGTCTTGAAAGGGGTAAACCTAACAATACCTAAGGGTAAGACTATAGCTCTAGTAGGGCAGTCTGGTTCAGGAAAATCAACCTTAGTTGATCTTATCCCTCGTTTCTATGATGTCGAAAAGGGCTCAGTTCTAGTTGATGGACATGATATTAGGGACATCTCTACTCACTCTTTACGTACACTTATGGGGAACGTAAACCAAGAAGCTATTCTATTCAACGACACTATCTACAATAATATTACCTTTGGAGTTAATAGTGCAACACAAGATACAGTTGAACAAGCTGCTAGAATAGCGAATGCTCATGACTTTATTCAGGCAAAAGAGGATAAGTATCAACAATCAATAGGAGATAGAGGATCACTCCTTTCAGGCGGGCAGCGCCAAAGAGTTAGTATTGCCAGAGCAGTAATGAAGAATCCTCCGATAATGATTCTTGATGAAGCCACTTCTGCGCTTGATACAGAATCAGAAAGACTTGTGCAAGATGCACTAGAGAATTTGATGAAGAATAGAACATCAATTGTTATTGCCCATAGGTTATCAACAATTAAGAATGCAGATATTATCTGTGTTATGCACGAGGGTGAAATTGTTGAGCAGGGAACACATGATGAACTTCTGCTACTAGATGGCTATTATAAGAGATTATGCGACATGCAGAGTTTCTAACTTCTTGATTAAATATATTTTATAGGGGATAGGCAATGTTCATTTGCCTATCCCCTATAACTTTAGTATTCTCTTCTTATTCTTGCTATTACTACTTAGCTACTGTTATTTTACTATATTTGCAAAATAATATTCAAAATAGCCTTATGTATGAGGGGTGCTTTTCTGATTCTATTGGTATTGATAATAACAAGCTGTAGAAGCTATACATATATCGAAGCAGAGGTCGTAGACCCTCCAATGCTTAATATCCCATCTAATTATGTAGATATTCTGTTAGTGGATAATTCACCTTTTCAGCCGCATACAGAGGGTTGTCAGATAAAAATAGGAGAAAAGAACCAAAAGCTCTATCAGCAATTCGATTCTTTATCTTTCAATCTACTTGAAAATACTAGAGGTATTGTTGATTCAATAGGGTTTTATTGGTCAATAGCTCTTTATCCTAAAAAAGTAAGAGAAGACTCACTATATCTTAAAGTGCGAACTATTGACTCTCTGCAGATGTTCAATATCAGTAGTGAATTCGATCCAGATATTGTTATTGCTTTAACTACATCTAGAGTAACCTCGTTGACAAATTTAAGCCAGCTTTATGGAGGTGGTTATCTTGCAAACAGTAAGGGTGAGTTCCTGACTCTTGTAGAGATGTATGACCCTAAGTTATCAACAATTGTTGATAAGAGAGTTGATATTATGCCTTTCGAGTTTAATTCGGCAGACCTTGACTATCAGAAAGCTCTTTATGATGTATCTCCTGAGCATAGGGCTGATGAGCTAGTATATGCAAAACTTGATCGGTTATTGCCTATGTTGCTGCCTTCAAGACGATATGTAAATAGGATGATAATACTAAGCAATGAGCCAAACATGAGGGATGCTTACAAATATACTCGTGAGGGTAATTGGAAATATGCATCTATCATATGGGAGCACATGATAGAGCACACATTAGTAAAATCTGTCAAGTTAGCTGCTTTTGTCAATTTAGCGTTATATTATGAGTTTGAGTCTAAGTTTGATCAATCAATAACAATGATATCAAAAGCTAAAGGGTTACTAAAAAAACAGCAAGTAGAGCTTTCGGAATACCTTGATTTGTATGAGAAAGAACTTAAAGGAAGATCATTGACGAATTGAATATTAAGATTGATATATCTGCTACTTATAGGAAGAAATAGATCTGTTTTGTTTACAAGAGGTGTTCAAAGCCTATCTAAACGTTAAAAAACAGCTCTACACAACTCCCCTTAAGCTAAAAAAGCAATGGAGAGTTTTTTTCTACGAGTAAAATCGTATATATTTGCAATCCGTTTTGAGTAAGCAAATTAAGAGATACGAAAATAATTTCATTTATTATGACTAAAGCAGATATTGTTAACGAGATTTCAAAGAACACAGGTATTGATAAGGCGTCAGTATTGACGACAGTTGAGGCTTTCATGAGTGTAGTGAAAGAGTCAATGGCAGGTGGTGAGAATGTTTACTTGAGAGGATTCGGTAGCTTTGTTATTAAGAAGCGTGCTCAGAAGACTGCTCGTAACATCTCTAAGAACACTGCAATTATTATTCCAGAACACAACATTCCTTCATTTAAGCCTGCAAAGACTTTCATGAGTGAAATATCGGGGATTAATCAATAATTCACATAACGTTTAACTAAAAACATTACAACAATGCCAAGCGGAAAAAAAAGAAAAAGACATAAGATGTCTACGCACAAGCGCAAGAAAAGACTAAGAAAAAACAGACACAAAAAGAAAAAATAAGTAGTCTGTTTTGACGTAAGTCAGATCAAGAAACAAAAAAGAACAAACTTAATGAGTCTTGTTAAGTTTGTTCTTTCTGTATTTACCAAACACTAAAACATTAGTATCAGTGGTTAGCGAACTTGTAATTGACGTATCACCCCAAGAAATATCAATTGCCATTCTCGAAGACAAGAGTCTTGTTGAACTCCAAAAAGAGTCGCAGAATCTTTCGTTTACGGTTGGAGATATCTATCTTGGACGTGTTAAGAAACTTATGCCAGGGCTTAATGCGGCATTTGTGGATGTCGGATACGAAAAGGACGCTTTTCTTCACTATTTGGATTTGGGCACTCAGTTCAATTCCACCAATAAGTTTGTCAGACAAGTTATTTCTGATAGAAAGAACCTACCATCACTATCTAAGTTTCAACTATTGCCAGATATCCTCAAAGATGGGTCAATGGCTGATACCTTGAAGCAAGGACAAGAGGTTTTGGTTCAGATTACCAAGGAGCCAATCTCCACCAAAGGACCACGCTTAACAACCGAGATATCTTTCGCGGGGCGTTTTCTCGTTTTAATCCCATTCTCAGATAAAGTTTCTGTTTCTCAGAAGATCAGATCTAGCGAAGAGCGTACTAGATTAAAACAGTTAATACAGAGTGTTAAGCCGAAGAATTTTGGAGTTATAGTTCGCACTGTTGCAGAGGGTAAGAAAGTTGCAGAGTTAGATTCAGAACTTAAGACTCTTGTTCGTAGATTCGAAGATAGTATCACTAAGTTACAAAGAGCCAAACTTCCTTCACTAGTTCACGAAGAGACTGGGCGTGCAGTAGCTATATTGCGTGATATCTTTAATCCTTCGTTCGAAAGCATATATGTAAATGACTTAACAGTTTATCATCAAGTAAAGGAGTATGTATCATTGATCGCTCCTGAGAAAGAGGATATTGTTAAGCACTATACAGGGAATCTTCCTATTTTTGACAACTTTGCTATCACAAAACAGATTAAAGCTCTCTTCGGGAAGGCAGTGACCTTCAAGCGAGGAGCTTATCTAATAATAGAACACACAGAGGCACTTCATGTTATAGATGTCAATAGCGGTAATCGCTCAAAGTCGTCAAACTCTCAAGAAGATAATGCCTTAGAGGTTAATCTAGCAGCAGCCGAGGAGATAGCTCGACAACTCAGACTTCGAGATATGGGGGGTATTATTGTGATTGACTTCATAGATATGCAAGAGCAGTCACACCGCCAGCAGATATTTGATAAGATGAAAGAGGCGATGTCGAGAGATCGAGCACGTCACAACATCCTTCAACTGAGTAAGTTTGGTTTGATGCAGATAACTCGCCAACGTGTTCGTCCTGCAATGGATATTAACACGGCAGAGGATTGTCCTGTTTGCTTTGGAAAAGGCAAGATCAACTCCTCGATTCTTTTCACTGACCAGTTGGAGAATAAGATCGACTACATGGTCAACAAACTAAAAGTGAAGAAGTTTACTTTATACCTACATCCTTTTGTAGCGGCCTTCGTCAACAAGGGTATTTACTCTTTGAAATGGCAATGGAGATTCCGTTACAGCATGGGCTTCCAGATTATTCCGGACCAAAATTTAGCCTATTTACAATATCGTTTTGTCGATTTAGATAAACAAGAGATCGATTTACAAGAAGAAATTGAAATAAAGTAATTATCTTCGTTACGAGTTATCAAAAGCAGAGCAGCAATAGAGTGCTATCTCCTTTTGGTAGCTCGTAACTTATTTTATACCATACCACTATGAACCAAGATATTCAAAAGGCTTGTGAGGTTATGCAAGCTGGAGGAGTTATTCTATACCCTACAGACACTATATGGGGATTAGGCTGTGATGCTACAAACCCAGAAGCTGTTAAACGCATTTATGAGATAAAGAAAAGAGTAGATAGTAAGGCTCTTATTTTACTTGTTGATAAGGATGTAAAGATACAATTCTATGTAGATGAGGTTCCAGAGATAGCTTGGACGCTACTAGAGGTAGCAGACAAACCACTTACTGTCATCTACGATGGAGCACGCAACCTTGCGCCTAATGTTATTGCAGAAGATGGAAGCGTAGGTATTCGAATTACAAAAGAGCCATTCTCTCATAAACTGTGCGAGCGATTCCGCAAAGCGATAGTTTCCACATCAGCAAACATTAGTGGCGAACTTTCACCACGTACATTTGCAGAGATATCACAAGAGATTAAAGATTCAGTTGACTATATTGTTGGATATCGTCAAGAAGATACTAAGCAAGCCGCACCATCAGGTATTATTAAGATAGGCAAGAGCGGCACAGTAAAGGTGATACGAGAGTAAGTATAGCACTAAACAATATTTGTAGTCGTGTATAAGAGACGAAATCAACAGATTAAATATATAGTAGGCGATTGGGCTATGGCCTCAATCGCCTGGCTACTATTTAATATAGTACGTTTCTTCCTTATTGAGAAGACAGGGTTCAATACCCTTAGTACATTTCTAACTTCTCCCCTCATAGCCATTGAGCAGATAGTTATACCATTCCTTTGGTTGATTATCTTCTACTACTCAGGTTACTACAACCAACCATTTAGGAAATCGAGGCTTGAAGAGCTTCTCTTAACTATCAAGTCAATACTTGCTGGGACATTAATAATAGTAGTCCTTTTACTAATTGATGACCTCAACGAACAGCGAGAAACCTTCTATCAGCTCACAGTCGGGCTTCTACTTACACACCTCATACCTATCTATTTCTGTAGGCTGTTGATAACAAATATCTTTACTCGACAGCTACATACTAGAGCTATTGGCTTTCGAACTTTGGTCATAGGTACAGGCCAGAGAGCATTGCAGACAATACGAGAGTTAGACGAGATGAACTACTCATTAGGGTTTGATATCAAAGGAGCACTAAGCGTAGACTCCCAACCCTCAACTATTGATGGTAAATATCACCTTGGAGATGTCACCGAGATAGATGCAATAGTTCAAAATCATAAAATAGAGGAGATCATCGTGGCTGTAGATGATACAACCACCGATTCATTACTAAATGAGCTCTATCCCCTCTATAGATTCAATATCCCAATACATGTCGTAGCAGGAGAGTATGAGATACTCTGTGGAAGTGTTAGAATGACCACTATCTACGCTACCCCCATGGTAGAGATAACAAGCTCCTCCCTGTCACACTTCCAGAAGAACATTAAGCAGACACTTGATATCATTCTTGCAGCACTAGCAATAGTACTGCTTTCACCGCTTCTCCTTTTCATAATGCTACGTATAAAGCTAACCTCACCAGGACCAATCTTTTATACGCAAGAGCGAGTAGGACTTCATCGTAGGAGATTCAATATAATCAAGTTCCGCTCAATGCATGTCGATGCAGAGAAGAGAGGTCCAATGCTCTCTAGCGAGCACGATACCAGAGTTACCCCTTTCGGGCAGTTCCTCAGAAAATATAGACTAGATGAACTACCACAGTTCTGGAACGTGCTTCGAGGAGATATGGCACTCGTAGGTCCACGCCCAGAGCGAGAGTACTATATAGAACAACTCCTCAAGCGAGCACCCTACTACTCACTACTTCACAAAGTAAAGCCAGGCATCACATCCTGGGGGATGGTTAAGTTTGGCTATGCACGCAATATAGAAGAGATGCTAGAGCGTCTTAGATACGACATTCTATATGTAGAGAACAGCTCATTAATAGTAGATTTCAAGATATTAATATACACTATACGAACAATCTTCCTAGGAAAAGGGATATAAACACGACGAACAACACTATGTTTCAATTCAAGGCTTGGTACCTCAAGATGCTCTTCTGGAGACAACAGAAGATAAGCGAGAAGAATTTTCTACTAATTGTGAGCTTCCTAATTGGTCTAGCTACTGCTTTTGCCGGAGTAGTCCTTAAGTCGATCATTCACTTTATTCACGGGCTACTTACGCGAGATTTCAACCTCGACGGCGCCAACTACCTATACCTTATCTACCCTGTAATAGGTATTTTCCTTGCCGGACTATTTGTTCGTGTGGTTATTCGTGATGACATCTCACACGGTGTAACACGAATACTATACGCCATAGCACGTCGCAACAACCGTATTAAGTTACACAACACCTACTCCTCAGTTGTAGCCAGTGCAATAACCATTGGCTTTGGAGGGTCAGTCGGTGCTGAATCCCCAATCGTATATACAGGTGCAGCCATAGGTAGTAATATGGGTAACTTCTTCCGATTAGGGCCCCGTCAACTACTACTACTCATTGGATGTGGAGCAGCAGGAGCTGTTGCAGGAGTCTTCAAAGCACCTATCGCAGGGCTTGTATTCGTATTAGAGGTATTGATGATAGATCTTACTATGACCTCAGTACTTCCGCTACTTATCTCCTCAGTAACCTCAGCCACAGTAGCATACCTTATCTACGGGTCAGGAGCTACATTTGAGTTTACTTATACAGAGACCTTCAACCTCCACCGCTTACCCTACGTACTACTTCTAGGAATACTTTGCGGACTCACATCACTCTACTTCACTAAGAGTATGACCTTTGTCGAAGGGATATTTCGTCGCTTCCAGAGTCCCTACCAAAAGCTAGCACTCGGAGGGGTAACATTGAGTGTCTTAATCTTCCTATTTCCACCACTTTTTGGAGAAGGATATGACTCAATAACAAACATCATCAATGGCAATCCAATGGCACTATTGGAGGGAAGTCCATTCTACAATGCCAAAGATAGCTTCTGGCTATTCATAGTATTTATGATAGCTGTAACCCTCCTAAAAGTGTTTGCATCGAGTGCTACAAACGGAGGAGGTGGATGTGGTGGTATATTTGCACCATCACTATTCCTCGGAGCACTAACCGGATTCATATACTCCTCAGTTCTCAATCACCTAAACCCAGCATCAAATGTATCTGAAAAGAACTTTGCACTCATGGGAATGGCAGGGATTATGTCAGGAGTTATGCACGCACCACTTACAGGGATCTTCCTAATAGCAGAGCTCACAGGGGGCTACTCCCTATTTCTACCGCTTATGGTTGTATCCATCAGTGCCTATGCAACAATCAAACTCTTCGAACCAAACAATATCTATGCAATACGACTAGCACAGAAAGGGGAGTTGATTACACACCACAAAGACAAAGCCGTATTGACACTTTTGAGCATAGAGAGCGTTATAGAGAAAGACTTTCAAGTTGTAACACCAGAGCTATCATTAGGTGAGCTTGTACCAATTATTGCACAATCCAACAGAAACCTATTCCCAGTTGTGGATAAAGAGAACCGCTTCCTCGGAGCGGTGATGATGGATGATATTAGAAACATCATGTTCCGTAAGGAGCTATACGATAGGTTTAAGATCGCACAATTAATGGTCTCTTTTCCCAGAGTCCTTACAGCCAAAGACCCAATGAACACTGTAGTGTCTACCTTCGAAGAGCTAAACGCCTGGAACCTACCAGTTGTTGACGATCAAGGGCACTACCTAGGCTTTGTGTCAAAGGCAAAAATATTCACTGCCTACAGAGATAAACTTGTTGAGCAGTCAGACGATTAATAACTATTTATTAAGTAACCCAGCAAAGAGAATAAACGATAAGATATGAGAAAAGAGGATCTAAGAATAGTATATATGGGCACACCAGACTTCGCCGTTGAACCACTCAAAGCTCTTGTTGAGGGTGGGTACAACGTTGTTGGAGTCATAACAATGCCCGACAAACACTCTGGACGAGGAATGAAGCTACAATACTCACCAGTAAAGCAGTACGCCCTAGAGGCATCCATACCTCTACTTCAGCCAGAGAAGCTTAAAAACCCAGAGTTTATTGAGGAGCTACGTTCACTTCAAGCAGATCTTCAGATCGTTGTAGCCTTTCGTATGCTACCTGAGGTGGTATGGAATATGCCCAAACTAGGCACATTCAACCTACACGCCTCACTACTCCCACAATACCGTGGTGCAGCACCTATCAACTGGGCTATAATTAATGGAGACAAAGAGAGTGGTATTACCACCTTCTTCCTAACCCATGAGATAGACACAGGAGATGTGATACAACAAGAGAGAGTAGCAATCTCCACAGAAGATACAGCAGGAGACCTACACGATACACTCATGACACTTGGTTCAAAGCTTGTTGTCGAGACTGTTGATAATATTATTGAGGGCAATCTCACACCAATACCACAAGATAAGCTCATCGCACAAGATCCAAATGAACTACGTGCAGCACCAAAGATCTTCAAGGAGACCTGCCGTATAGATTGGAACAAACCAGTTGAGTCTGTCTATAACCACGTTCGAGGCCTATCTCCATACCCAGCAGCTTGGAGTGAGATACAGTTTCCATCAGGAGATACTCAGATGATCAAGATCTACCAATCAACAATAGAGAGAGTAGAAGTAACTGAGCCCGTTGGTACACTCATCACTGATGGTAAGAGAGTACTAAAGGTGGCACTAGCTGATGGATATCTACACCTCGATTCAGTTCAACTAGCAGGAAAAAAGAGAGTTCCAGCTGGAGACTTCATTAGAGGATTCCGTTTCGAAGAGGGGCTATGCCTAAAATGAACCAACAAGCCAAAAGGATTATCTGCGCAATACTAGGCACCCTATTCCTCGGATTAGGCATCCTCGGTATGATTCTACCACTTCTCCCCACAACCCCCTTCCTGCTGCTCACTGCATTTCTCTATGCACACAGCTATCCAGGACTTCTAGAGAGGTTGATGGAGAATAGAGTAACCGGACCAATAATCACTGATTTTAGAGTCCATCGCGCAATAGCCCTACATAAAAAGGTGATCATTCTAGCCCTACTATGGGGGACAATGATCATCAATGCCATATTCTTTGTTGAGCCGATATGGCTCAAGGTACTACTTATGCTAATTGCATTGGGAGTAACCATACACATCTTATCCTATAAGACACGAGGTTAATATGCAGACAAACACTATGT
>JBOFEN010000120.1:0-22680 GCA_051648105.1 Bacteroidales bacterium | reverse complement strand
GTACGTATTTTATCTCAAATACGTACGTACTTCTGGAGTAGCATAGTTGGAAATGAGTAGTTGAAAAGTGAGAATTAAATAATTATCATTTACACTACCCACACTTCACCTCATCTCTATCCTAAATAATATAAAACAGAAGAGAGGATCTACCCAAAAAGGTAGATCCTCTCTTCATACATATTTGTATTAAGATATTACTTAATAGCAATCTTCTCTACACGAGCAGAGTGTCTTCCACCCTCAAACTCAGTTTCAAGAAAAGTAGCTAGTATCTCAATTGCCTCTTCATGCGAAACAAAACGCCCTGGAATAGCAACAACGTTTGCATCATTATGCTGGCGAGCCAACATAGCAATCTCAGGTTTCCAACACAACGCAGAACGAATCATCTGATGCTTGTTCATTGTCATATTAATACCATTAGCGCTTCCACAGATTGCAATGCCTGGAAATATCTCACCTTGCTCCATACCCTTAGCCATAGCATGAGCATAGTCAGCATAGTCACAACTATCCTCAGAGTATGTACCGTAATCCTTAAAAGCAATCCCCTGTGACTCGAGGTATCCAATTAACACCTCTTTGACTTCAAAGCCAGCGTGGTCACAACAGATACCAATCGTTTTGATCTCCATAATATATTATTTCTTAAGAAGTGACACTACTTGGTTGTAAACATTCTCAGCTGTGAATCCAAACTTCTCATCAAGCACGTTGAAAGGTGCAGAATAACCGAAATGATCCAAGCCAAACACATGACCATTGCGACCAACAAGGCGGTAAAGCGTAGATGGCAGACCAGCAGTTAAACCAAACACTGGCAAGTTTGAAGGAATAACCTTCTCGATATAGTCAGCTGGTTGGTTAAAGAATAAACCTTCAGAAGGAGCAGATACAATCTGAACCTGAATAGAGTTGCGCTCTTTCAATAGAGCAGCACCTGCAACAAGAGTTGCAACCTCTGAACCATTAGCAACTAACACAACCTCTGGGTTAGCATCCTTTGAAACGATATAAGCACCCTTCTGAGCCTGTAGTGCATCTTCATATCTTGATCCTGTAGAAGGAATAGACTTGATGTTCTGACGAGAGAAGATAAGTACTGTAGGAGTTGATGTATTCTCCATAGCCATCTTCCAAGCAACAGTAGCCTCATCAACGTCTGCTGGACGAAGCACTAGAGTTGAGTTTTGACCATGGTGGTTCTTCAACTGCTCAAGAAGTCTAATTTGTGCTTCTTGCTCGATAGGCTGGTGAGTAGGTCCATCCTCACCAACACGGAAAGCATCGTGAGTATAGATATACTTAACTGGCAATTGCATAAGTGCAGAAAGGCGAATAGCTGGCTTCATATAGTCAGAGAATACGAAGAAAGTACCACAAGCACAAACTAGACCACCGTGAAGAGCAATACCATTCATCACTGCTGCCATAGTCAACTCACATACCCCTGCATGCAAGAATGCACCAGAGAAGTCTCTATGTTTGAATGCATGTTGATGCTTCAAGAAACCATCTGTTTTGTCAGAGTTTGCCAAGTCAGCCGAAGCAACGATCATATTCTCTACCTGTTGGCTATAAGCTGTCAACACATTAGCAGAAGCAGCACGAGTTGCTTGATCTGGCTTCTGAGCGATAGCTGTATAATCTATCTCAGGAGCATTACCAGAGAAGAACTTCTCAAGCTTAGATGCTGATTCTGGGTTTGCAGCTTCCCAAGCAGCCTGCTCTGCATATCTCTCTGCAACGATAGCCTCTAGTTCTGTCGCTCTCTTTGAGTATAGCTCAGCAACCTCTTTAGCTACAGAGATTGGATTCTCAACATCACCACCTAGGTTTTTGATTGTCGATTTGAAGTCAGCACCAGCATGAGTCAAAGGCTGACCGTGAGTCGATACTTTTCTCTCGAAAGAAGAACCATCAGCAGCAACTGCACCTTTACCCATCACCGTCTTACCGATGATTAGCGTTGGTCTCTTATCCTCTTTGTTAGCAGCCTTAAGTGCAGAGCGAATCTCTTCAACACTGTTACCATCGATGGTAATAACGTTCCAGTTGAATGACTGATATTTCATTGCTGTATTTTCAGCAGATACCTCGTCACACTCTGTTGACAACTGAATATCATTACTATCATAAAACATAATAAGGTTGTTCAACCCAAGATAACCAGCGATACGAGCAGCACCCTGCGAAATCTCCTCTTGAATCCCCCCATCAGATATAAAAGCATATATCTTATGATTCATCCACTCACCGAAACGTGTAGCCAAGAATCTCTCTGCTATTGCAGCACCTACTGCCATTGCATGTCCCTGACCAAGAGGGCCAGAAGTATTCTCTACACCACGTGCCACATCCACCTCTGGGTGACCTGGAGTTGGGCTACCCCACTGACGGAAGCTAGAAAGATCATCCATCGTATATTTACCAGTGAGAGCAAGTGTAGCGTATAGCATCGGTGACATGTGTCCTGGGTCCATAAAGAAGCGATCTCTATTTATCCATTGTGGATTCTTTGGATCGTAATTTAAAAACTCGGTGTAAAGTACATTGATGAAGTCCGCTCCACCCATTGCACCACCTGGGTGACCTGAGTTGGCCTTCTCTACCATAGCAGCTGATAAAATACGAATATTATCTGCCGCCTTGTTCATCGTAGCTACGCTGTTCATAAAGTTTTGTTTTTTATTTGTAATGGTACGTATTTTAATTCTCGTTTCAGACTAGCCTCTCTTTCCACATCATCCTTAGACTTACTCACAGTCACAAGGTATACACCAATAAGAATAACAACACCAGCCAATGGTTTATCCCAAGTAAACTGATCCTGTCCTATCATTATTGCTACCATCGAAGCCACAAGAGGCTGAAGATAGTTGTACATCCCAACTGTGGTTGGACGTATTCGTCTCAAGCCAACAGGAATAAGCATATATGTAAGATAAGTAGCACAGAATAATACATATCCCAAGCTCAGATACTCCTCAATTGGAGCCCTCTGGACAAAAGCAGGAGATGTAATAATATCTTTCCAAGTGAATGGCAAAATTAATATCGCAGCAAAAAGGAACATCCATTTCATCAAAGTCACTGAGGAGTAACGGCTTGATATGTTCCTTGTCATGACTAAGTATACCGCATAAAGAGCACTACCTACTAGGCATAACAAATTGCCAACAAACGAGCTGGAGATATTCTCACCACCCGTATGTTGCTGTGTATATACTATATATATAGCGGCCCCTAGACCAATTACAACACCAGCTGCTTTCTTTAAAGTTATTGGCTCTTTAAGAAAGATTGCGGCAATAACCATCACAATCAAAGGGGCTGTTGTTCCAATGATTGAAGCATCTATAGGAGATGTAGTTGAAAGACCTATAATAAATGAACTCTGATTTAAGAAGACTCCAAAGAGTGAGGCTCGAAAGAGGAAGAATAGATCTTTGTTTGAGACCTTCTCCTTTGGTAGGAATAGAGATGTTATCCAAAAAGCGACGGCTGCAAAGACCATCCTCAGTGAAGTGACAGTAGTTGGAGCGAAGTAGTCTGGCATCAGACTCTTAGCTATAGGAATATTTAACCCAAAAAGTATTGCCGTAGCAAATATTGCTAGATGACCAATCCACTTTTCTCGATTCATCTCTTGAGCCTATATTATATTTGTGTTACAAAGATACACTCTTTCAAGATTCTAAGAACCCTTTATTGTAGATAATTAGATAATAATTCAGTTTCACAACTCATCACCCTCTAAGCTTCAACTCAGCCAAGAAGAGAAAGTGATCATCCTCATATATCTTACTACACTCAAAACCAAACTCATTTGCATACTCGCTAAGTGTCTCAAAATCTACAAACAACCAAGGAAACTGCTCTCCTTGAAGTTGATCAAAATCTATACGATACTGAAGCTCCCCATAGTAGTCGCCATTCAAATCAATTAGAGCCGAACCATCCTCCTCTTGATATAGATACATAATGTTTGATGAGTCAACAATCACCTTACCACCCTCAGCTAACAACTCTCTCACCTTATCAAAGAAACGAGGAAAGTTCTCTACACTCTGTACAATTCCAATACCATTCATCAATAGAAGTATAGTATCAAAGCGCTCTTGAGTGGTTAGGTTGAAGAAATCCTCTTGCCTAACATCCTTCAATCCACGCTCGCGCATCACCTCACAAGCCCCTTCAGAGATATCAAGAGCCGTAACCCTCTTACCACTCTTCTCCAACCACAAAGCATGGCTACCAGCGCCAGCGCCAGCATCAAGGATAGAGCCAGAGCAGTGGTCCAGAGCTATACGCTCTAGCTCAGGCATCTGATCATGCTCTCTAAAGAATAGTCCTACCTTCCAACGCTCCGTCTCAGCCATATTACACCAAACAGTGTATTTAGCATTTCTTCTACCACCGAACCAAGCCTTTAGCCCCTTGCCATAGGCATCTTTATCTATAAGTTTTGCCATCTTAGCTTCACTATTTTATTATTAACTCCGCAAAGATAAACCTTTTAAGCCAAATGAATCAGCAAAAAGATCGCACAATAGTTGCCAAGTAACAAAGAATTAGTAGTTTTACGATTATGCACTAATTAAAAAAGAGACACTACAATGGAAAAACAGTTTGCCAAAGATCTAATCAGTTTCTTAGACAATAGTCCAAGTTCATACCATGCAGTTGAGAGCGTAAAGCATAAACTATCTGCTGCGGGATTCACCGAACTATCTCCTTGCGAGAGCTGGAAAGTAGTTGCTGGAGGTAAGTACTACACCACAAAGAATGACTCAGCTATATTTGCCTTCGTGATGGGAAGCCATAAAGCTTCAGAGAGTGGATTCAATATTATTTGTGCTCACACCGACTCTCCATCATTCAAGATCAAGCCTAATAGCGAAATGTCTGTAGAGGGAAGATACCTCAAGCTTAACACCGAAGTGTATGGCGGACCTATTCTTTATACATGGTTTGACAGACCACTCACCATTGCAGGACGAGTGCTTATCAAATCTGACAATATCCTCAAGCCAACAAGCAGACTACTATTCATAAATAAGCCTATCCTGATAATACCACACCTTGCGATACATCTAAACAGAAGTGTCAACGACGGTGTCGCAATTAGCAGACAAAAAGATTTGCTACCGGTAATATCTCTTATCAACGAACAGTTCGAAAAGGAGAACTTCCTTGTGAATCTAATAGCTAAAGAGCTAAATGTTGATCCAAAAGAGATTCTTGACTTCGACCTAACACTTCGCGAGCATGCAAAAGGTCAACTAGTGGGACTAAACGAAGAGTTTATCTCTGCTGGATGTATAGACGACCTAGCTATGGCTCATGCTGGAGTAAATGCACTACTTGACTCAAGCGAGTCAACCCACACAAAAGTTCTAGCACTATTCGATAATGAAGAGGTTGGCAGTGGTTCAAAACAGGGAGCTGCATCACCACTTCTTCGAAATATCCTTGAGAGATTAGTGATCTCACAAGGAGGGTCAACAGAGGAGTTCTTTCAAGCCATAGCTCAATCATTTATGATTTCTGCTGACATGGCACACGCTCTTCACCCTAACTACCCAGAGAAACACGATCCAACGAATCACCCTTTGATGAATGGTGGTCCTGTAATAAAACTAGCAGCCAATCAGAAATACATCTCTGATGGTGACTCAAGTGCAGTATTCAAATCAATATGTGATAAGGCGGGCGTCCCTTGCCAAAGCTTCGTCAATCATTCAGATATGGCTGGCGGTTCGACTCTAGGAAACCTACTACTAACACAGATGGATCTGCGTGGAGTAGACATAGGTAATCCAATGTGGGGCATGCACTCAATTAGAGAGACAGCTGGAGTTGTAGACCACAGCTACATGAAACGAGCTTTGACAACTTTCTATTCGCTCCAATAATGATATAAAAATAGGATGGAGATTCGGAACACTGATTAATAACAGTGTTCCGAATCTCCATCCTATTTATGTATGATATGTACTTCTCATTATGCTATACCTGCAAAGCCCATAAAAGCCAACGCCAGTAGACCAGCCACAAGAAGTGCAATAGGAGTACCCTCCATATGTTTAGGCAAGTTAGCCAAACTAAGTTGCTCTCTAATACCAGCAAAAAGAACTAGTGCAAGTCCGAAACCAATAGCCGTTGAAACAGCATAAATAACAGAGCTAACAAGAGCGAACTCCTTTTGGTGAACCAAGATAGCCACACCAAGAATAGCACAGTTAGTGGTAATCAGTGGAAGGAAAACACCCAATGCCTGATATAGTGGAGGGGAAACCTTCTTCAAGATTATCTCCACCATCTGAACTAGAGAAGCGATAACCAAAATGAAACTAATAGTCTGCATAAAGCCCAAGCCAAAAGGCACCAATAGATACTTCTGGATCAAGAAAGTCACCACAGTAGCAATCGTCATTACGAAAGCAACAGCTGCACTCATTCCTATAGCTGTATCAACCTTCTTTGAAACTCCAAGGAATGGACAAATCCCTAAGAACTGCGACAGTACAACATTATTTACGAATACCGCAGCAATAAAAATCATTATATACTCCATATCTCCTCCTAGTTATTTGCTTTAAACTTATTTATTGCTGCAATCAAATAGCCTAGCGCGATGAAAGCTCCTGGAGCCAACACAAACACCAATGCACCAAAGCTCTCAGGGAAGATAGTCAGATCAAAGATCTTACCCGTACCAAAGAACTCTCTCACTCCCCCTAGCATAGTCAAGGCAAGTGTAAATCCAAGCCCCATTGAGACACCGTCTATCATAGAGTCGAATGGATTATTCTTTGCGGCAAAAGCCTCAGCCCTACCCAATACAACACAGTTAACAACAATCAAAGGTATGAATAGACCCAAACTAGCATATAAAGAAGGAATGTAAGCCTGCATCATAAGCTCTACCATAGTCACAAAAGTGGCAATAATAACAATGAACGATGGTATACGAACCTTGTCAGGAATAAAACCCTTCACAAGAGATACAACCACGTTCGAACATATCAATACGAACGCCGTTGCCAATCCCATACCCAAACCATTAATTGCAGAAGATGTAGTACCCAAAGTAGGACACATCCCCAACAACAAAACAAAGACTGGATTCTCCTTGAGCAATCCATTAGTCAGCAATTTCATTCTACTCATCAGTTAGCTGTAGTATTAAGTTGTACTGCATCATAAGCATTCTTCACTGCATCAAGGAATGCATCAGAGCTAATAGTTGCTGCTGTGATAGCATCAACCTCTCCCCCCTTTTTAGATACTGTAAGGTTGTTTACGCCTGGGTTTTTACCTATTATAGATTGAGCCGGACGATCAGTGGCACTGAACCACTCTTGCATCTTCGAGCCCAAACCTGGAGTCTCGGCATGCTTAAGCACCTCATAACCCTTTATTCTGCCATCTGCTTGAAAGCCAACCATGACCTTGATCTCACCACTAAATCCTTTTTTAGTTATGGTCTCAACGGCAGAACCCACAACTACACCACCCTTGCGAGCAGTATAAATAGTAGCCTGCACACCATTCACCTCAACCTGACGACTCTCCTCAAGAGGATTATTGTCAAACTCAGGACAAACAGCCACTAAAGCCTCCTTCTGCTTAGCCATATTAGACTGGCGAATAGGCTCCTCTGTTAGTTTAAAAACTCCCGCTAGGGCTGCCCCAGCAATACAAGTGATGGTAGTCAATACCAACACCATATTTAGAAAAGTAGATTCCAACTTTTTAGCCATTCTTTCTTACCTCCCCAAATCGTTTAGGTTTACAATATGTATTTATCAAAGGAGTCGTAGCATTCATTATCAATATAGCAAACGACATACCCTCTGGATATGCTCCATACTTACGGATAATCACAGTCAAAGCACCAATAGCAAAGCCATAGATCAACATACCCCTCTTAGCCATAGGCGAGGTTACATAGTCTGTTGCCATAAATATAGCACCTAACATCATACCTCCAGCCAATAGGTGATCAATAGGATTAGCCCCAACAATAAGAGCTAAAACAGCAGCACCAGCAAAAACAGATAGCGGAATATGCCAAGTGATAATTCTCTTCCACAACATATATGCAAAACCAAGAAGAAGAGCCAAAGCACTAACCTCCCCTATAGAGCCTCCGATGTTACCCAAGAACATAGCCATCTCATCAAGATTGCCCTCAGATACTCCCTTTAGAATAGCCAAAGGAGTCGCACCTGTTGCTACATCCACATTAGTGAAACGATCCGCAGCCTCAACTATAGGCCACGTAGTCATCTGAACAGGGAAAGAGATAAGAAGGAATACACGACCAACAAGCGCAGGGTTGAAGATATTATTACCAATTCCACCGAATGACATTTTACCCATACCGATAGCAACCAAGGCACCAATAACCACAATCCACAAAGGCAAGTTAGAAGGCACATTAAAGGCCAACAACAAACCAGTTAGTGCAGCAGAACCATCCCACAGAGAAGGCGCACCCTTCAATAGATATTTCTGTATTGCAAATTCAAAGAAGAGACAAGCTGCTACGGAGGTTACAGTAACCATCAACGCACCCAAGCCAAAATAGTAGAGCGCCACCAAAAGAGCTGGTAGTAGAGCTATCACCACGCCATACATATTCTTAGATATAGTATCTCCAGAGTGTACGTGAGGCGAAGGTGAAACAACCAATTTATTTTCCATTTCGTCTGTTTAAAATATGATTATCTTTTATAGTTCACTTAATTCAATTACGCAAGCATATTACTTACGGCTGCGAATTATAGTCCCTACCTTAGATTTACTAACTCTTATATAATCCAACAAAGGACGAGAAGATGGGCAAGTAAACGAGCAACAACCGCACTCTATACAATCCATCACTCGCTCACTCTCTGAACGATCCCACATAGACTTTTCACCAGCACTCATCAACAAGTAAGGCTCAAGACCCATAGGACATACACTTACACATTTAGCACAACGAATGCAGTTCTGCATCTTTGCTCTTTGCGACTCAAGTGAAGGCATTATCAACACCCCAGAGCAACCCTTTGTAACTGGCATCTCTAGATTAGTAATAGCCTTACCCATCATAGGTCCACCAGAGATAACCTTTGAGGTATCAGCAGGCAACCCACCAGCAGCCTCAATAAGCATACTCAATGGAGTACCCATACGAGCCAAGAAGTTAGATGGACGAGCTACCGATTTACCAGTTACCGTCACAACACGCTCCACCAAAGGCTTACCCTTTTGTACAGCCTCATAAACAGCATAAGCAGTACCAACATTCTGAACCACTGCCCCAACAGCGATAGGAAGAGCACCACTAGGCACTTGACGCCCCATCACAGCATCAATAAGCTGCTTCTCACCACCCTGTGGATATTGAACCTTAAGAGGCATAACCGAGATACCAGCATACCCCTTAGCCATCTCACTCATCAATTTGATAGCATCAGGTTTGTTATTCTCAATACCAATAACAGCCTTGCCAACCTTTATAGCTTTCATTAAAATAGAAACACCAACCAACACCTGCTCTGGCTTCTCCATCATCAACTGATGATCTGAGGTCAAATAAGGCTCACACTCAACAGCATTGATCAACAACATCTCAGCTTTAGATCCAGGAGGAGGCGAAAGCTTCACTTGAGTAGGGAAAGTAGCACCACCAAGACCAACAATACCAGCCTCAGCAACACGCTTAACAATCTCCTCAGACTCCATCTTACACTCCTTTACAAGAGTTTCAGTTCTATCAATAGAAGACTCCCACTCATCTCCCTCTACATCAATAATGATAGTAGGGCGACGATAACCCGAAGCATCAATTATCTCATCAATCTTGGCCACCTTGCCAGAAACTGGAGAGTGTATATTAGATGAGACAAAACCACCAGCCTTAGCTATTGGAGTCCCCACTTTTACCAAATCACCCTTAGCGACCAAAGCCACTGAAGGAGCACCCAAGTTCTGTGCTAGCATAATAGCCACCTGCGTAGGTAGAGCAATAGTCTCTATCTTCTTACCAGCAGACAACTTATTTTCAGGTGGATGCACTCCACCAATACGAAATGTCTTCAACATATCTTGTAAATTTCTTTTTTGTAACTCGAATAAGAGAATAGATCAGATCAATTATCCCCAGCAACCTCAGCTGTCTCCTCAACCTTCTTCTTCTTAGGTGGGAAGTTAAGCTCCTGAATAGCATTTGTAGGACAAACATCTACACATTTACGACACAAACGACACTTGTTGTAATCGATATATGCCAATGAAGAGTTAATCTCAATAGCCTCAAAAGGACACTCCTTCTTGCACTTAGAACATCCAATACAAGCAACATTACAAGCCTTCTTAGCTACAGCTCCCTTATCCTTGTTAACACAGCTCACAAATATACGACGTGATTTTGGGCCCTTCTTACGAAGCTCGATAATCAACTTTGGACAAGCCTTTACACAAGCCCCACAAGCCGTACACTTCTCCTCGTCAACCTCAGGCAACATAGTCTCCGGATTGATGTAGATAGCATCAAAACCACATACGCTCACACAATCACCCAATCCATGACAACCAAAAGAGCAACCACTTTCTCCTCCATAAAGAGCAGAAGCGACCGCACAACTCGTTGCCCCATCATACTTATTTGTACGAGGACGATTCTCACATGAGCCATTACACCTAACCACTGCAATCATAGGATCTGCAGCAACAGCCTCACGACCCAAGATTGACGCAACTTTACTCATCACATCAGCACCACCAACAGGGCACAATAATCCCTCTAGTGAATCTGCCTTAACACAAGCATCAGCGAATCCCTTACATCCTGGGAACCCACATCCACCACAGTTAGCCGCTGGAAGGGCCTCCTCTACCTCTGCAATGCGAGGGTCCTCATAAACCTTAAACTTCTGTGCAACGAAGTAAAGAATTACAGCACCAACGGCACCAACGGCACCAAGTAGCATCACAGCAATCAAAATCAAATTCATACTGTTTGTTATTAATATTACTCTTCTTATATATCTTCCAATCTCTTATATACCTTGAAAACAAAACGCTTGGTCAACTTATCCCTTATTAGATAAAGTATAGCATACCAAATAGCCAGTAACCCCAAAGAGCTAATTGCAGCCAACCCATCATCCAATCCCAAGAATGAGAAAAGGAGCAATAGCGCTACTATCAAAACAAAGGGTACGACAAATGCGAGCAGAACAGCCTCCATCCCTATGCGATTACTACCACGTAGAAGAACCTGTTCACCCAACTTAAAATCCCCAATTTCACCCAGCTCAGCATCAATCTCCTTATCTGCCCTATCCGCTGCCGTGCACGCACTCTTTGCGTGACATCCCGAACAGGCCGACTGTTGAATAATCTTAACTGTCGCATTACTTCCGTTGAGAGTCATAATGATACCCTCATGTTCTATATATTCATTCATTTTGTAACTTCTGCATTGCAAAACAACGCAAAGATACTTTTTTTTCTCTTTTGACAAAACAAACCATAAGTTTAATAAGGCAGCTAAAACAGCTTGATATATCTTAAAACAGATGAAATATAGAAAAAAAAGAGGCCAGAGCATTCCTAGAAAAGCTCTGGCCAAAAGAAAAACTATATTATAAAGAGACTATTATACTATATATAAGATAGCTAGCAACGAAAGTATAGATATCATAATCCATAACAATACACCTAATATTAAAGGTTTGAAACCTACTTTCTTGATCTTATCAACAGATAAAGATGCTCCAATAAGGAAGAGAGTAACTACCAAAAGGAGTTTTGAGACCATGAATATAGTTGGTGTAACCACCCCCAAAGCAGGGATATAAGTATTCATTGTCATTGCAACAACAAATAATAAGATAAACCAAGGAATAGAGATCTTACTATCACGACTCTTAAATACAATAGCTGAGAATATCGACAATGGAATTATCCACAGAGCTCTAGCCAACTTAACAGTTGTTGCAACCATTAGAGCCTCTTCACCATATGCAGATGCTGCACCTACAACAGAGCTTGTATCATGAATAGCAATCGCACTCCAAAGACCAAACTGATGCTGAGTCAATCCAAAGTAGTGACCCAATATAGGGAAAGCGATCAAAGCTATTGAATTCAAAAGAAAAACAACACCTAGAGATACTGAGATCTCATTCTCATCAGCCTTCACCGCTGGAGCTACAGCAGCAATTGCACTACCACCACAGATAGCTGTTCCAGAAGATACCAAGTGTGTAGTCTTTTTTGGTAGCTTAAACATCTTACCCAAAAAGAATCCTGTCACCATTATTAATAGAATCGAAGAGACAGTAAGCCAAAACCCATCCTTACCTGACTGTAATGCTACCCCTAGATTCATACCAAAACCAAGCCCTACGACAGATATCTTCAACAATAAAGAGATCCACTTCGAGCTTTGAGTGGCATATGGATGTCCGAATAAAAGAGTAAAAAGAAAACCTCCTACCAATGCAGCTGGTGCAGGTATTAAAGAACTCATACACAAAAGCAGAAGAACCACAAATAGTCCCTTCTGAAGCATTATCTTATTCATATCAAATTTATTTTTGTGCAAATGTAACTACCACCTAACCATCTCACAAGAAAATATATGTACTCAATTATAACTCTCTGTTATAGTGCCTATAGATAAACTCCTTAAACAGTTCAGCTAGTCGAGTACTATTACCATGAAGAGAGACATACCTAAAATCCCTAACTATATTAACTCCCTCAACTTCAATGACTCGAAGCTCCCCCGAATTAAGATAGTTATCAAGAGCCGTGCGAGGCAAAAAAGCAAAAGCATCAGAGTGAAAAAGATAGCGAACAATACTCTCACTGCTACCTAACTGCATCTGAACATTCATCTCCTTGCGTGTAATACCATACCCCTCAAGAGCATGCTCCACCACAGATAATGTCCCAGATCCACTCTCTCTTATCACCATAGGTATACTCTTCAACTTCTCAAGCTCAATCTTATCACCCCTTACATGTCTACTATTATGAGTAGAGGTAACCAATACAATCTCATCCCTCATCCATGTCTCATAATGTAGCGAGGGGTGTGTCTTATTACCTTCAACTAATCCAAACTCTACACTCTCACTAATTACAGCCCTAACAATATCTTCTGAATTACCGTTTGACTGTTCCACATTCACTCTTGGATAGAGCTTTCTAAAATGAGCCAAGGCTTTAGGAAGCAGGTAATTAGAAATTGTAGAGCTAGCTCCTATCCTCAAGTCACCCTCAAAGAGCCCCACCTCTTCATGAAATGCCTCCTCAAGTTTTCTATAATCCTCAAGTATCTGACGAGCAAAAAAGAGTAACTTCTCCCCTCTGGGAGTAAGCTCAATCCTACTACCCATCCTTAGAAAAAGAGCCCCACCTATCTTGCGTTCCAACTCTCTAACATGCTTAGTTACGGCTGGCTGAGTTATATTTAGCTTGTCCGAAGCCCTAGTAAAACTAAGCAGCTCAGCAACAGTAACAAAAACTTGAAGGCGGAAATCTTTCATATCAACAATCTAATAATTTTATTCTATAACGTAAAGTTATACAATAATGTTTACAACTCACTACTCCTATTATTATAAGAGTAGAAAAGGAAACAATCCCTATAAAGAGTCAATTCACAATAGCACCTATTGCGACAATGCTATTATGCTATAATTTTACTAACTAGTAAGCAAACTGCATTAACAATTATAGAAATAGACCAATATAATATATCACTTTATGAATAAAATATTTATCACACTATCCCTAGCAGCAGTAGTTGCAACACTTTCACTTACATGCCCAGAGAAAAGCGCACACTCGGAGGAGCTTACTAAAGGAGTAAACAGATTCTTTGACAGAGGAATAAGAAGTATTGCCGATAAAAACATTATTGACAATTCAACACTTAATAAAGCATCATCTTTTGTAGAATATATGTTTGGTTCGAAGATTGTGACTACAGTTATCAACAATAATATAACTGTTGATAACTACATACTTTTCAACATTGGTAGCATGGAGTGGAAAGGTGAAAGCAAAAACGTATCTATTGGAATACTTAACAAGGTATACCCTCTCATAAATGAGAAAACATTTGAGGAGATTGAAAGATGGAATCTGATAAAATAATCATCTGAGCTCTATCACTTTTGGCATATAATGGGTGATTGCAAGCCTCTAAGATAGATACTAGTAATCACCCATTATTAGGTATACAAATAATTTATCTAATTATTTTAGAAATAATAGACCACAATTAGAAAATAAAACTACATTTGCATACGTGCATATATTTTTACAATTCCCCAGTTCATTAATCAATAAATAATGCCAAAATGAAAAAGGAGATCAATAAAGAATTCCCATCTATTGTAAGCTCTAATATACTTACAGATGAAGAGCTAAATAGTAGCTTGGGTGGAGCCTGTGGCTCATCTTGTAAATCAAGTTGTAGTCAAAGTTGTAAACCTGGAAACAAAGTACCCACTGATCCAGGTGAATCTGGCGGTCAACGTTAAAATCTGACGTTTAACTCATTAATAAATTAAACCTATGAACTTAATTATCAGAAATAGGTTTCCTCTAATTTGCAACTCCAATATACTTACAGAAGATGAGATGAAGAGTTCTATAGGTGGAGCCTGCGGCTTAGGCTGCAAAGGCGGCTGTCCTGAAAGTTGTAAACAATCATCCAAGAATAGCAAGAAGAAGAAATAAATTTCAAATTCAAGGATAATGACCAAATTATATGCACCAAAGTTTCCAACTTACCACACTAGAATATAAGCTACTGTACATTAAAACTGGATAATATCATATGGATAGTATACCAAAATATGAAATATCTCAGATGAAGGGCTGTAACAACATATTTACCTTCACACCTATTCTTTCAGATCTAAGAATAATATACTATGTAAAACTCTATCCTTCGAGCGTGCAAAATATTTTCCAAATAGAGTTTGGACCTCTTGACAAGAGGCAAAAAGAGATAGACACATCATTCCGATGTAGAAATATTGATAATGCCAAAATTATATCTACAGTAGCTTATATTATACACATTTTTCTTAAACAAAATCCTACACTACTTATTCGATTCAGTGGAAGCACTATCTCACGTACAAGACTATTTATTATATGGATAATAGAGAACCTTGAGATAATGCTACGCAACTTTACTATTTATGGCTATAAAAGATCAAACAGATGGGAAAGATTCGAAATCAAGAATAGGTATGAAGCAATTATTCTTAAATCAAAAATAAAATTATAGTACAACTATGGGATATAATTTAGATAGAGTTTATATTCTAAATCCTTGCTATATTATGAGAAGCGATATAACAAGGGTTGCTTTAGCCACGAAAGACAATAAAGACTTTGCGTCATCTAAATCAGGTAATACTATCACACTGATTCACCCAATGTTTGCCATACTTCTTTCATTATTTAGAGGTGATAAAAAGCTTATTGAAAGCATAGAAGAGGCTTCTAGCTATTTTGAGATCACAACTTCAGAAGCGGAGCAAATAATTAGCAAGTTCACAAATAATCAAAGTGATTTGGCTGTGGAATATGATGATTACTTTTTCTATTTGCCCAAAAATATTCTAATTGAGAAATTAGACCATCACCAATTAAGAGAGTACACCCCTGAGGAGTTCTTAATAACAACAGATCTAGATCTAAAGAGTAAAAGACTCAATATTCCCCTAGAAGCTTCGATACTTATAAATAACAGATGTGTAACAGACTGCATATACTGCTATGCTGATAAACGAAAAATATATGACTGTACCATCCCTATTGATAGACTTCAAGAAATAATAATAGAAGCTAAAAGAATTGGCATAACAAGTTTCGATGTAAATGGTGGAGAACTATTTCTATATGAGCATTGGTACAAGTTATTAGAAACCCTCTTTAGTAATGAATACAATATCTATATATCAACAAAATACACATTGACAGATGAAGATATTGAAAAATTAGTAAGACTAGGTGTAAAAGAGATACAAATATCTCTAGACTCTATATACCCCGATGACCTTAAGAAATCAATAAATACTAGTAATATATATCATGAAAAAATCATACAATCCATAAAATCACTCAATCAAAGTGGGATAGATATAAAGTTAAAGGCTGTCATTACAAACCCAATATTCAATCTTAAGAGAATAGATAACTATATAGAGTTCTTCAAAGAATACAAATATGTAAAAGCTATAGAAATAACTGTCCCATCACACTCACTATACAAGACGGCAGAAGAGTTCGAAGGGTATAGATTGACAAAACAGCAAATAGAAAAACTTTCTTCCTTTATGGAAAATAAGATATTTGAATACTCAAATCACATTGAGCTCACATTCGACTGCCCTGAACAAGATGATTATACCTTAGAAAAGAGAGAAAATTTCTACAATAGATCCCTCTGCTCAGGAAACTTAAGTTCATTTATTATACTGCCTAATGGAGATGTCTCAATTTGCGAAGAGACCTATTTCAACCCAAATCTGATATTAGGAAATGTTCTGCAAGACTCAATTATGGAGTTCTGGAATAGCTCTAGAGCGAAAGAACTATTCTATATAACCAAGGATAAATTCCCCAATAATAGTGCTTGCAGAAGTTGTGAAGAGTTTGAAGAATGTAGACATGAGTGTGGGGTATGTTGGACAGATGTGATGTCTGCCTACGGCGAAGAAAATTGGCTTTTCCCTAGCCCAGACTGTCCCAAAGCTCCATCAACATACAACAATACAAAAGTTTGGTAATTAATATCAATAAACTATAGTATAACATGAGAAGAATCTATACAATTATAATATTTAGCATTTTATGCTTATCTACTTATACTCAAACATCCAATATTTCAACCAATGAGACAGCTAATGACTCTGTCAGATTAGAAGAGGTTACCATAGTCTCCAATAGAAAAGTAATAAGTCAGACGGACAAAACCATATATATAGCAGATAGCAAACTATTGACAGGAGTTGGGATAACAACCGATTTGCTCCGAAAGATACCAGAGATAACAATAAATGATATATTAGGGACAGCCTCCATAAAAGGCAAGGATAGAACATTAATAATCCAGAATGGAATAAATAGTAGTGAGTCACTCGACTTAAGAACAATCAATTTTAGAGATATTGAGAGAATAGAGGTTATCACCTCTCCATCAACAGCATTTGACCCACAATATGACAGTGTGATCAATATTATTATGAAGTCTAAGATGCAAGGAGGAGTCTCTATATCCCTTGAGGAGACTCTTCGTTTAGACCTGGATGGAAACGATACATATGTAGGTATTACTGCTGGTAATGAGAAGATAAGATTCAAATTAGGCTATGACAACTACTATAGAGCAACTCCATATGAGATAGATCAGACTAGAGAGGATATAACAAGTGAGAAAAAATACATCATGGATGGACACGCCTCCAAACCATACGAAAATACAAATTCAGTAGACCTCAATCTGGACTACCACATGTCTGAGCTTGATTTCCTAAATATTACCACAAGGTCTAGAATAATCAACTCATCAAAAAAAATTAGGTACAACTCCTATACCATTGATGACGATATAGAGGAAGACAACAGACTATTTGACACTCGATTTGCAACAGATTATTTCATAGGCAACTACACTGCATTCTACCGCCATAGAATGAAAGAGAAAGCTGGGGACTTCATATCTATCAATGCCAACTTCACATATACAGATGGAAAAGATCGAACAGAAAGCATTTATGAACAAGGCAGCTCATTCATAAATCAAGAGAAAGCGAAGAAATATGCTGGAAATCTTAGAATGGAGTACAATACAATATTAAGCGAGTACCTAAAGCTCAATGTAGGCACAAGAGGATATTTCCAAAACTTCAATGGAGATGTGAACAATAGCAATGACTATAATGATCTCAACAACACACTTATTACAGCATATACAGACTGGACAATATCTTTAAATCCTCTTCAATTTACCATTGGGTTAAAGGGAGAGTACAACAACGTTAGATTCAAAAACAGAGAGTACGGAGAGAATACCCAATTCGCTTTCCAACCAAACGCTATGATACTCTATAAATTAAATAGCCAAAACAACTTAAAACTTGAATTCAGACGCCCATCATCCTACCCTTCAGCTTGGATGTATGCTCCATATACGATAGTCATCGATGAGAAGAGTACATCTATTGGCAACCCCAACCTAAAACTCACTCAATACAACATTCTTGAACTAACACACACCTATAGAAAAGGGGGTATTATGATTAATACCACTCCCTATTATAGAAATAGCCACAACCATATTATACAGACTATAGATTATGACAATGATCTAAACTCAATAATTAGCCTAAAGAATGGAGGACGTATTCAGGCGGCTGGACTTTACATTAATGGAGGTATAAATTTTCTCGGAGGTGGAATATCAATTGATCCAGACATTAGACTCTCCTACGAGAGTGTCGCTTATAAAGGAGAGAATAGATCAAACTTCTACACCAAACTTGGAGGTACATTCATGCTAGCGTTCCCTTATGGCTTAGCATGTGGCACATATGGAGCTTGGAGCAGTAAAAGATTGACAATACTAGGACATAGAGAGCCAAACTTCTCATTAGATATCTTTGCAATGAAAAGATTCGAAAAGCCAGATATCGCTCTCTTCATTGGATACCAATCCATTCTCTTATCAGCCGATATAACTCAATCAAATAATGGAATCTACACCCAAAGAGATTACTACAAAGCCGAAACAAAGGGATTCCTTTTTAGGTTTAACTACTATTTCCAAAGTGGGAAGAACAGAAGGATGGAAAATATAAGAACAGACTTTGACAATGATAAAAAGTAAAAGGCGAAAGCTACAATTCTTTGCTCAACATGATGCAACAGATTGTGGGACAACCTGCCTATTTATGATATCCAGATATTATGCTCTAAATATATCACGAATAGATATTACTGACAAGTGTGGTGTATCCTCTAATGGTGTATCATTATCTACATTAAAACATGTAGCTGAACAGATTGGACTCAAAGCCACAGGATATGGATTTTCAATTGAGAGCCTAATTGAACACTTCGACTCACCAGCTATCCTTCATTGGAATACGAATCACTACGTTATACTTGAAAGGATAACTAAAGCTTCATTTCTTAGCACCAAACACATATTTCATATAATAGATCCTCTCTTTGGCAGAGTTAAATTCACCTGTGACGAGATATCTAACCATTGGGCAAATACAATAAGAGATGGACAAAGAGTAGGGATAGCTCTATTTATAGAATACAACCAAGAAATTATCAACAAAAATAACATCGTAGAAGAGGATAGCTATAAAGGATTAAAAACTCTTTATAGCTACTTCTCAATGTACAGAAATAGCTACACCAAATTATGGCTAAGCACTATTCTTGTTATTCTATTTCAAACAGCACTCCCCTTCCTTACCCAATCAATAGTAGATATAGGGGTAAACGATAGAGATATATCATTCATTTATATTATCCTCATTGCACAAGCAATACTATTAATTAGCCGCACAATAGTAAGCTTCATTAGAAGTTGGTTACTTCTTCACATAAGCGTAAGAGTTAAGCTTATTCTCATATCTGGATTCATTAATAAGCTAATTAAACTCCCAATCTCATTCTTTGAGTCTAAGAAGAGTGGCGACCTATTACAACGTATTGCAGACCATGAAAAGATTGAGAGCTTTATCACATCAAAGTCTATCGAAATACTATTCTCTATATTTACACTGATAATCTTTTCAACAATTCTTCTATATTACAATACATCGATATACTTTATATTCTCCCTTCTTACTATTTCTCACCTATTATGGACTACCCTATTCCTATACAAAAGGAGGGTATTAAACTACAAATTCTTCAATAACAGATCCAAAAATCAGTCTAACATACAACAATTAATTCTAGGAATACAGGAGATAAAACTTCAAAACTGTGCTGACAGAAAGCAAGTGGAGTGGGAAGATATTCAAGTTGAGATGGTAGATCTGCATACAGAATCACTAAAGCTAGAACAATTTTCAAATGCTGGTGGTCTTATATTGAATGAAGGAAAAAACTTAATAATAACTGTAGTAGCGGCTACTAGTGTAGTTAATGGTGAGATGAGCATTGGTGTGATGCTGGCAATACAATATATTCTAGGGCAGCTATCACTCCCTATTGAGGAGTTAATACAACTAATATTCTCAATGCAGGACATGAGCATAAGTATGGATAGAGTAAATGAGATATACTCAAGAGATGATGAAAATAGAGAGACACACCTAATTCCGAGAGATTCTAAAATGGGTGACATAATAATCAAAAACCTAAGCTTTAGTTATAATCAAGTGAGCAAAAGTGATGTATTAAAAGATATATCATTTGTAATACCAAAAGGAAAAATTACGGCTATAGTTGGTAGTAGTGGAAGTGGGAAGAGTACTTTATTAAAACTATTATTAAAGTACTATGTCCCAAAAGCTGGATCAATTGAAGTTTGTGAAAATAACCTATCAGATATTGACCCTATATGGTGGAGAGAACAATGTGGCGTTGTTATGCAAAATGGTTACATATTCACCGACACGATAGCTCGCAACATAGCAACTAGCGATAAAGTGATAGATTATAACAAGCTTAATTTGGCAATGAAATACTCACAGATTTATGACACCGTAATGGAGTTACCCCTAGGATATGAGACTGTTATAGGTGATGAGGGTGAGGGCCTCAGCCAGGGACAAAAACAAAGACTATTAATCGCTAGAGCTATATATAAAGATTCACCATATCTATTTCTTGATGAAGCAACAAATTCATTGGATGCTAACAATGAGAAATATATAGTTCAAAAGCTGGACGAATTATTTAAGGATAAAACAGTTCTTATCATAGCCCACAGATTAAGCACAATACAAAAAGCCGACAACATTATAGTTTTAGAAAATGGAATAGTGGTTGAGAGTGGAAACCATTCACTACTAATGAATGAGAGAAAATGGTACTATTCTCTGGTAAAAAATCAACTTACCTCAACCTATTAAGCAATAAAGTTAACCATATGAAGCGTAACAGACTAATAGATGAGAAGATAAAAGGGAGCAAAGCAAAACATCTAATTGAAAACATCCCCAATAAGGCCATGCAAACCTTAAGCTATATTTTACTATCTACTATTATACTTACTTTATTGGTCACACTATCAATAAAAACCACCCCCCCAATTAGGATCAATATAATAATTGAATCTGACAAGTTAGGTATTATTAATAGTATGGCATATATACCCTACAAAGAAATTATAGAAAGTAATATGGTACCAATTTACTATATAGAAACAACATATAAGAATCAAATCATTAAAGCTAAACTAAATTTCAAAAATAGATCATCCTACATATATGACAACAATAAGTATTGGCTTATAGATATAGAGTTGAAAAATAATCCACAAATAGACGCAATGGAAAGAATATGCCTAACTCAAGTGATTTTCCTCCCTAAGAGATCACTCTTAGAATGGATAATACAACGGTTTAAACACATTGAATATATCTAAAGATATTACCAAAAGAAAGTGGCTAGTAAACTATCTCCTCATCTGTAAAATCCATTTAACACCCTTTGATGTGAAACTCACAGAGTTTTACATCTCTCTTTTCATAACTCTAGAAGTTGATTTTAACAGATGAGTCCTATATCTTTCACATTACCATCACAAGATAATGGAATAGTCAACTGCAAACGCTGATATATATCTTAATAATGCATCAGTCATTAATATAAATATTTTGGTTGCAATAGAATTCTATTGCAACCTATTGCAACTGCCTATTGCAACCCCTAACACCCTGATTATAAGGGAGTGTTGCAATGTGGCAATAGAAATCATCAAAACTAAGACTCTGTGAGGGGATTTTGATGTTTTCTTAAGAGTGATTTGTTAAATATGGGAAGAGTGTTAACTGCTGATTAGTGCTGATATTTAGCCACTGCCTAATGGTGGTTTAGCCAAAGGCTTTTGGGTGGTTAGGCTGAGGGTAATTGTGAGTTAGGCACTGGCTAATTTTGCACTGAGTTAGTGGTAGGAAGTCACAGACTTTTAGGTGTAAACTCAAAGGGTTTTACCCCTAAAGTCTTTGACTTTTTTTCCACTGATCTATAGGATAAGAGCGTCGTTACCACTGAACAATTTTATGATGTAAGTAATGAAAGGAGAGGCAGGAGTATTAAATTAATCCATTTTGTAAAATCCCAAGACCACCATCGAATTTCAAACCCTGTGAGAAAAAAATCTGTTTTTGAACTCTGTTTTTGCGTGAGTTAACACTTGGCTTTGTTGTTATTTACCTTTACCTCTCGTCAAAATCTGATTTTGTATTGAATAGTGCAGCTAAGTGATGAGGTTGTGTTAATATGGAGTTGGAATTTAAGGTAAATAGGGTCTGCTGAATAAGTTTTAATTATTTGATTACCAAATCAATAAGATTGTCTTTCTTTGCTCAAGTGCACGTTTTTTTGTATATTTGGGCTTAAACCCTTGCATTATGATTAGATATAAAGATAGTCAACAGCTAC
>JBOFEN010000119.1:0-1526 GCA_051648105.1 Bacteroidales bacterium | reverse complement strand
TGTACAGGAGATTTTATGGATAGTCTATTTGACACAGCATTAACTGCGTTTGCTAAAGCAACCCCAAGTAAAGTTGATGATGAACTTGTTGAAAAATGGAAAGAAAAGAAGAAGGAGGCGTAAACCTCCTTTTTTATTTCATTAGTGTTTGCCTAGCGTTTGAACTGAAGTCGATATGAATAAATCCTTTCGATGGGTAAATAATTAACTGATTGAACTCAATCTTTGGTTCATTTTTAATCGCATCGTATGCTGACTGTAGGTCCCATCCACGCGGAATGAAATCAATTGCAAATCCTTCTTTATGTTTAGATGTAGGCGAACCACCCACTGCTTTATTTAGCTCTTCACATCTATACCAGCTATTAATTTTTATTGCACAGTTAAGATGCCATCTAACGAACTGAATGCCAAATAGAGCCTTTATCACATTGTCTACATGCCTTTCATCCACCGAGTTGTCTATACCCAGTCTATCGGCCGTCTCAGACCCTATAATCTCTTTGTAAGTAAAGTTACACATTGTCATATTCAAATACCTCCATTTTTATTTACTTATTAAACACTGCAACAACAACTTCTTCGTTTATCTTGAAATGCTTTCTCATTGGTAATCCCATATTCTTTTGTTCTATCATTCCTTTTTCAATAAGAATTTTGATTGCATTCTCTTGCTTTCTTCTGGTAAGAAAACCAGAACTTAATCCTTCGATAGTCGGTGTAGTTTGAAAGAACCATTCAGTTTCAAATATCGTATAGGCATCAACCAGTAGCGATAAGAATATTGCGGCCTCCATACCAACCTCGGCTATCATAGCCTTGTTTACCATTAGAAAACTATTCTGTCCCATAAAAGCTTTAAGCATTTTCATTATTAATCATCTCCATTATTCTTTCTTCATTTAATTTCAGCCACCTACGCTTAGGCATTCCTTTCCATGTTACCTCTATGCAACCAGACTCTTCTAATAGCTTTATAGCGGTTCTCTGCTTCTTCTCACCCATATATCCATATGTGAAGTGAAGTATTTGGTCTGTGGTCTGATAGAACTCCTCTCCGTGCAACTCTTGACAATCTGCAAACACAGCAATCAATATAGAGGCATCGAAGCTAAGCAATCTAACTAACGCCTTGTTGACCATCAAGAACCCTCCAGTTCCCAATAAGTCTTTTGTAAAACTCTTCTTTTTCATTATTACCTCCACGAGCCCAGTAAAATCAACTGAGTCTCCCAAAATGACATGCTTGACTCTCCCAAAGTAGCAACTATAAATATATAAGTATAAATAAATAACTATTAGTGCGTGCTGAGTAAGAAACTCAGACACACACATGCTTGGTTAGTTTTTAACCATCTCTGGATATAGAACTACCTAGTAAAGTAACCATCTAGAACATTCCTAACCAACATAGCTCTAGTTAATGCACCTACTCCATTCACATAAGGCGTATATCTGTGATGCTCTCTTACGTCTGTATCGAAGTCACCTCTTACCTTTCCATCTACAAAGTCAACACCTACATC
>JBOFEN010000118.1:0-3505 GCA_051648105.1 Bacteroidales bacterium | reverse complement strand
CATATTTAGTTGAGTGCGATTAGCATTTACTGCCGTTTGATCAAGTATATTCCCTGTTAAATTGTATAGAGTTAATGTTGCACCCTCAATTGAAGTCTCTACAACAACATTACCATTATCAATATAAACATTGAATTCATCTTTAGATATTTCTGGAGATGAAGTTGAGCTCAACGGTTGAACATTGTAATTATCCCAAGAAGATTCTGCTTTATAATTTGAGTGCATAGCATCAGGCACATAGAATGTTATGCCTTGCCCTTGGTACCAACCAAAACTATACGCTCCAATAGCTGGCACAGATGTGCTATTAATGGTAACATCCTTTAAATTGTCGCAATTCATTACGGCCATATCGCCAAAACCTATAAAGTTTTCTGATAGAGTAATACTAGTTAGAGAACTACAATTTGTTATTGAGTTATTCTCTAGCAACTCTAGATCAGCACCTCCAATGAATCGCTCTAACATGCCATTCTGCGCAATAGCGTTTGAAGCTAAAGACTTAACACCAGAAGGAGTTGTATACTCAGTAGCTAAATTTGCAGGCATAGACAATAATTGGTCTCCTTGATGATTAAGCAATACACCACCATTAACACTATAACTTGGATTAGCACTATGAACTTCATATGAAGATAGTTTAGCTAATGAAGAGAACGAGCTAACATCGCCCGTAAATGAAGATGGCAACACTAGTGTCTCTATTGCAGGTTCTGAAGAGAATGCACCCCATGAGGAACTAATAACTCCCTCTGGTATCTCAACCCTACCAGTCACAGCTGGAGCCACCATAAAGATCTGAGTACCATCATCTGTAGTAACCATAGCACCTCCACCTTGGAATACTTTTGAGCCCTCTCCAATAATTATATTTGTAATTCCTGACTTAGCAAAAGCAGAAGAGTTAATATTCCAAGAATACTGGATAGCTCCAGAAAGAAGAATCTCATTTAACTCATAGCATCCTTCAACTATATCTGAACTTAAATACTCATAGCTATTATTCAATTTCAACTCTTTTAAGCTTGAACAACCAGCAAACGAGTTATACGAATACGACTGTACTTTAGTATCACTAAAGTCAAACGATTCAATAACTGAACAGTTCTTAAATGCCAATCCCCCAAGAGTTGTCAAATTTGCTGCACCCTTTAAGTTAATACCCTTAAAGTTTGAACAATCTTCAAATGCTGATTCTCCAATCAATTCCAATCGACTAAGCTGACCTGTGAAATTTAAAGACTCCAAATTAGTACAACCTGCAAAAGCAAAGTCACCAATTTTAACTATATCGTTACCTGCAAGAGTAATACTCTTTAGGTGAACATTACCAGCAAATGAGTAATTAGAGATCTCTTTCACTTCTTGACTTAGAACAATATGCTCAACTGGGTTATTTAATGGAACAAACACAATGTATCTACCATTGTCTGTATTGTTATACAACACCCCATCTACAACCTCGAAATCCCAGCTATCAGGAGAAACCTCAACTGATTCAATTGAAGTACAACCAGCAAAAGCTGATTCTCCAATTGTTTTCATTGTCGAGGGTATATTCAATGATGTCAATGATGAGCAATTAAGAAAAGCTTTGATTAAAACCGTCTCAACATTCTTAAAATCAAAAGATTTAAGAGACTTACAATCTTGAAAAGCTCCAAATTCCAACAACTTCAAAGAAGAGGGTGTCTCTAAATTCTCTAAACCAGCACAACCAGCAAAACAACCCTCTGAGAGAGTTACAAGAGAGGTAACACCAGAGAGATCAACACTCTGCAATTTAGAACAATTATTAAACGTGTGATAGCCAATCTCTTTTAGCTTGGTAACAGCAGAAAAGTCAACAGACTTAAGTTCTATACAGCCACTAAAAGCTGACCCACCGAGTATCTCAAGAGCATTAGGAAAAACTACTGACTCAATCTTACGGTTTCCAGAAAAAGAAGCTGTACCAATCTCCTTCAAAGTCGATGGTAGCACGATAGATGTCAATCCAGAATAGAAAAACGCTTGACTTCCTATTACCTCTAACGAGTTACCCAAACTCACACTAGAAAGATTCGAGCAACCAGAGAATGCCGACATACCAATACTCTTCACACTATTTGCAAGAGTTACACTCTTTACATCATATCTATTTGAAAGAACATAATCAGCAAGTGCAACTGTTCCCTCTGAAACAACAACATTCTCAGCATCTTTACCACTTGGATATAGGATCATCGTTTTAGGTGAACGCTCGTATAGAACACCATCCTCAGACATATATTTAACACTCCCTTGAGCTATATTTACAAATTGAAGTGAATAGCAATTCATGAATGCATTATTCCCAATATTTGTAACCGTAGAAGGTAGATCAACCTCCATAAGTGCCCCACACTCTTTAAAAGCACTTAGACCTATTGTACGAAGCGAAACCAAGTCTTTAAAGTTGATACTCTGAAGATTCCCACAAGCTATGAAAGCCTCATTACCAATTGCTGTAATTGTAGATGGCAGCAATACATGTGTCAATGTTCCATTTCCAAAAGGAAAAAGATTTGGGTCATCAAAACCAAATGACTGTGCAGGAATACTATTTCCCTCAACCGAAGAACCCAAAAGATTTAAAGTTGTTAGCTCTCTAATCATATTCATGTCTACGAAATCCTCATCATAAACCTTACCAGTAATAATTAGTTCATGAATCGGTGCATAGTATTTCTCCATCATCATTGGATCCTCACGATAATATCCAAGGTCTATTAATGCCTTTGAAAGACGTAACTCATCCGTAAGTTCAATAGTTAGCGTTGGTGTTGGAGTCTCACTTGACTCATCACCGCCGCCTATTCCAAAGGCAAACATTGGCAATGAGATTAGTGTCCAAAGAAGTAAAAGTGAAAATTTCTTCATCTGAAACCGTTTGTTTAATTAATAAATAAGTTTAATTCAATGGTTTAGCTAACATAAATGCAGCTACCGCAAATATAAACATAAATATCTTTTTTTGAAATAATTATTACCAATATATCAAAACAAATAAGGAGGAGTCCTAAAAAGAACTCCTCCTTATTTATTTGATATATTATTAACTGTCAAATCATTCAACAACTACCAATCTCTCAGTAGCCATTAGAATACCATCTTTATAAACTGTTAAAATATAAACACCAGACTGTATTCCTGCTACATTAATTGAAGCAACGTAATCTGCCTCTGAAATTGCATTCATACGCTCAGTGCGAATACGCTTACCTGCTAGGTCTCTTACTTCAAAGAAGTAATCACCTGACTCAAGATTTTCTGTATTGAAAGATACAACACTCAGTCCTCTCGACGGGTTAGGCGCTATTGATAGTGTAGACTTGACTCCATTTGTAGTCGATTGTGTCAACTCACCAACTGCTCTAAAGGCGAATGATGAAGTTGTCTCTGCACCCTCACTATTTCTAACTCTAACACCAATGGCAGCGATCCCAGGATTTTTGGTCAATACTGACACTGTTGATCCACT
>JBOFEN010000117.1:0-16141 GCA_051648105.1 Bacteroidales bacterium | reverse complement strand
TGCACCTTCAAGAACAGAATCACCTTTTGTTACTTTCACCTCGATTACTTTACCTGCTTTGTCTGCGTTGATGTTGTTCTCCATCTTCATAGCTTCAAGCACAGCAATCTTCTGACCAACTTTGATCTCATCACCAACTTTTACATTAACATCAAGGATAACACCAGGAAGTGGAGAACGTACTGCCCCTGGAGTGCTACCAGTAGACTGACGAGTAACAACAGGAGTACCTGCTGATGTCGTTGGCGCTGCAGCTGGGCGTGAGATAGTTTTTAGCTTCTTTACTGTGCGCTCAATCTCAACAGTGAATGGAGTACCATTAACTTCAATTTGAGCAATATTATCTTCTACGGCATCAACGTTTACTTTATATTCGTTTCCGTTGATCTTAAACTTAAATTCTTTCATCGGATTTTTCAGTTAATTCAGTTAGTTTTTCTTTGGCACATCTCTCAAACCATAGATCTTAGAACTCCATGGTGAGTAGTTTCTAGTTACACGATTGATAGTCAACACAGTGTTCTCTAGATCATGTGCTTCATTATTGTACTCATAAAGTGCCATAGCAATGGCAGCCATCACCTCACCTGATGCTTCTGAAGAGTCAGATGGCGAAGCCTTAACCAGAGTTCCTGCTAGTTTAGCTGCATTACGCTTGCTCATCGAGATGGCTATCTTACCGATTGATTTGAATACAAAGAAAAGAATACATAGAGCACCGAATACTACCATCATGGCTGTGATGGACATACCTACACCATTAGGGTCGTTTTCCTTAAATTTCTCAACAGCTTCGTTTCCGCTTCTAATGATATTGTTTGTTGATGGAGTAACCTTATTGGCTACTTGCCATACACCAAATTTACCATCCTCGCTGCGAGCCCATGTTTTATCGGCCATCATTGGAGGAATAGTAACACTATCGATAAGAGTAGAACCATTCGAATCGAATATTGCAAGGAAGTTCGACGTTGTTGGGTCGAAAGTAAAGTTTAGGTGGAAAGTACCACGCTCAGGCATCTTGTCAGCCCAGAAGATGATATGTTGACGAGGCTTTACCTTTGTCATAATATCCCCCTTAGGGATAGAATACATCTTAGGGTTGTTGATGTCTGTGGTAAGGTAACACCCTCCCAAATCAACTGAACCAGGTGAGTCATTATAGATCTCAATCCACGGCGAGTGTTTGCCGTAGTCATCTTGGTAGTTGTCTACATTCTCTGTCATCACCTCATTGAGGCGTAGGTAGATTGCTTGTTGTGCAGATAGACCTGTGCAGAGAATAAGTGCTAATGCAACTAACCAAAAACTTTTGCTTATTCTGCTATTCATCTTCAGTAGGTTGGATTAAAGTGGAAGGTTGTCGTGTTTCTTAGCTGGGTTAGATAACTTCTTAGTTTGAAGTTGCTGAAGAGCACGAATAATACGGAAACGAGTGTTACGAGGCTCGATAATATCATCAATGTAGCCATATTTAGCAGCATTATATGGATTAGCGAATGCTTCGCGGTACTCCTCTTCTTTCTGAGCAGCCATAGCAGCTGGGTTTTCAGAAGCAGCTACCTCTTTTGAGAATATTACCTCAACAGCACCAGATGGTCCCATTACAGCAATCTCAGCAGTTGGCCATGCGTAGTTCATATCACCACGTAGGTGTTTAGAAGACATCACGCAGTAAGCACCACCGTATGATTTACGAAGAGTAACTGTCACCTTAGGCACAGTAGCCTCACCGTAAGCATAAAGAAGTTTAGCTCCGTGAAGGATTACTCCACCGTACTCTTGACCTGTACCAGGAAGGAATCCAGGAACGTCAACTAGAGTTACCAAAGGAATATTGAAAGCATCACAGAAACGAACAAAACGAGCCGCTTTACGTGATGCATTGATATCTAGCACACCTGCCATCACTTTAGGCTGGTTAGCAACAACACCAACTGACTGTCCGTTGAAACGGGCAAAACCTACGATGATGTTTTGAGCATAATCGCGGTGTACCTCAAGGAACTCTCCGTTATCAACAATAGCACCAATAACCTCATACATATCGTATGGTTTATTTGGGCTATCAGGAATGATATCATTTAGACCATCCTCAAGACGATCAATAGGATCGTTTGACTCATAAAGAGGAGACTCCTCAAGGTTATTTTGTGGAAGGAATCCAATCAACTTACGAATGAGTTTCAACCCCTCTTCTTCTGTATCAACAGCGAAGTGAGCTACACCAGACTTAGTAGAGTGAACACTAGCACCACCAAGTTGCTCTTGTGTCACATCTTCACCAGTGACAGTCTTCACAACCTTAGGGCCAGTCAAGAACATGTAGCTAGTACCTTTTGTCATGATGTTAAAGTCAGTCAATGCTGGAGAGTAAACTGCTCCACCTGCACAAGGGCCGAAGATACCTGATATCTGAGGAATCACACCCGAAGCAAGGATATTGCGTTGGAAGATCTCTGTGTATCCTGCCAAAGCATTAACACCCTCTTGAATACGAGCACCACCCGAATCGTTAATACCGATACAAGGTGCACCCATTTTCATAGCTTGGTCCATCACCTTACAGATCTTCATAGCAAATGCCTCAGAAAGAGATCCACCGAATACAGTGAAATCTTGAGCATATACATATACCAAGCGTCCGTCGATAGTACCATATCCTGTTACTACACCGTCTCCAAGGTAGCTCTCTTTCTCGATACCGAAGTTAGTACAACGGTGAGTAACGAACATATCGAACTCCTCGAAGCTACCCTCATCAAGTAGCATATCGATTCTCTCACGAGCAGTATATTTTCCTTTTTTGTGCTGAGATTCAATTCTCTTCTCTCCACCACCTAAGCGAGCTTTTTCTCTTAGTTGAATCAGCTCTTTAACTTTTTCCAGTTGATGACTCATGTCGATTAGATTTGTTTAGTTTTTTTCTAGTATATATACGGTCAATTTATTATTTGTTAGGATCTTGACAAAGTTCAGTCAAAACACTAGCAGTAGATTTTGGGTGAAGGAACGCGATATTCATACCTTCAGCACCTTTGCGCGGAGCTTTGTCAATAAGTTGAACACCTTGCTCTTCGCAGTGAGCCAAAGCACCAACTAGATCATCAGTAGCAAAAGCGATATGGTGAACACCTTCGCCCTTCTTCTCGATAAACTTAGCGATAGGACTCTCTTCTGATGTAGCCTCAAGAAGTTCAATTTTAGTTTGTCCAACCATGAAGAAAGCAGTCTTCACTTTCTGGTCAACAACCTCTTCTACTGCGTAACACTTCAAGCCTAACACCTTCTCATAGTAAGGGATTGCAGCTTCAATACTCTTTACAGCGATACCCAAATGCTCAATATGCGTCAAGTTCATAGCTAATAAAATTATTGTTTTTAGTAATCATTTATATACCCTACAAATGTATCTGTTTTGAATTGAAACAAAAATATTTTGACAATAAAATTAGAGTTATTCACTCTTTTTTTTACCCTTGTCATGGCAAAGGATAAGAGAGGTGCTATCCCTAGGTTACAAAATGAAACATAAAAGCCGAAGGGGCTGTTTTGTATTTGCTACAAAACAGCCCCTTCGGCTTATCTATATGACGATATAATAAACATATATCTGTCAGAATGATTTAAAAATCAGTTAGCTTCCCAACCTAATGCACTAGCACCAAGCACAGCAGCATCACTCTCTTTCATCTCAGAGAAAAGAATCTTCACTTTCCCACGGTAAGCAGGTAGAAGATTTCTCTCCATACTAGCACGAATAGGATCAAGAATCATATTGCCAGCCTTAGCCAAACCACCAAATAGGATGAATGCCTCTGGGCTAGAGAAAGCCACAAAGTCAGCAAATGCTTCTCCAAGGATATTACCTGTGAATTCAAAAATCTCAAGAGCTAATTTATCACCTTTAGCAGCAGCATCAAATACGTGCTTAGATGTAATATCTTGATCTGGAACTAGACGAAGAAGTGAGTCATCTGAACGAAGCTCCAACATCTCGCGCGCAGTACGTGCAACACCCGTTGCTGAAGAATATGTCTCAAGACAACCAGTACGGCCACATCCACAAAGGCGGCCGTTATTACGACGAACTGTCACGTGACCTAGCTCACCCGCGTAGCTATCGTGTCCATAAATAAGTTGACCATTAGCAACAATACCACTACCAACACCAGTACCTAGAGTGATCATGATGAAGTCCTTCATGCCACGTGCAGCACCGTAAGTCATCTCTCCGATAGCAGCAGCATTAGCATCATTTGTCAAAGTAGAAGGCACACCAAGACGAGCAGTTATCATTTTAGTTAGGTGAACTACACCTTTCCAAGGCAAGTTTGCAGCAAACTCGATTGTTCCCTTGAAATAATTCCCATTAGGTGCACCAATACCAACACCTTTAATCTTATCTATACCACCAACTTTTTCAACAAGGCAGTTAATACGACCACATAATTCATTTACGTAATCATCAATTTCAAAATAAGCTTGAGTCTTAATAGAGTCGCTACTTAGTATTGCTCCGCGTGCATCCACTATACCGAATACAGTGTTTGTTCCACCGATATCAATACCTACAACATATGGTTTGTCCATTAGGCTTATACAAGTTAGTTAATAATAGATTTCAGTTTTTTATGACCACAAAGATAACTATATTTTTGATATACATTTTATCTAATAGAACAAAAATGAGTTGCCTTTGAGGGATAAAAGTGTTATATTTGTAACAAATAGTATTACTCAGTATTTTTCAAACAAAACATTTCACTATGCAAAAGATTCTCTTATTCTCCATCTTCCTTATAGGAGGATTGGCCGCTTCACAAATACTTCCAGGCCAATTAGGAGATGCTCACTCGACACTAAAGCTAGTAACCGACCCTATGCTTTACCTCTGTCTTGCCTTCATTATGATTAATGTGGGGCGCGAGTTTCTTATCGACAAAAATCAAATCAAGAGCTATACGCTTGACTACTTCGTTGCAATGGCAACAGCTGCTATGCCATGGGTATTCACATGTATATATTTCATGTTCCTTTTGCCAGAGGGCTATTTTAACAACTGGGAGGCTTGGAAAGAAAACCTCCTACTGAGCCGATTTGCTGCCCCTACCTCTGCCGGTATACTATTTACCATGTTAGCCGCAGCAGGACTAAAAAGCAAATGGATCTATAGCAAGGTACAAGTGTTAGCTATTTTTGACGATTTAGACACTATCCTACTTATGGTACCACTTCAGATCATGATGGTAGGATTCAAATGGCAGTTATTCATTATCGTATTCATCGTGACTATCCTTCTTTGGCTTGGATGGAAATATATGGGACGACTAAACCTAAAACAGAACTGGTACTATATCGCACTTTACTCTGTTATAACCTATGGAATTACACACTTGATCTATGTTGTTTCAAAGAACCTATATGGTCCTGAGGGAGCTATACATATCGAGGTATTACTTCCAGCATTCGTATTGGGTATGATGATGAATCATAAACACATACATGGAAAAATAGAGGAAAAGGTTACCGACTTCGTATCTTACCTATTTATGCTACTAGTCGGTATCAGTATGCCTCACTTCATCGGAATGGACTCGAGCGTAAAATTTGACGACCTTCCAGCCACTATCACCTCTTCAATGGAGATGATGGATTGGGGAACACTTCTTTTCCATGTTGTTATGGTAACAGCTCTATCTAACATTGGTAAAATGGTACCAGTACTATTCTACCGCGACCGTGACATCAAGGAGCGCTTAGCAATCTCTATAGGTATGTTTACACGTGGTGAGGTAGGTGCTGCTATCATCTTCCTTTCGTTGGGTTATGGCCTTGGCGGACCACTACTTATCATCTCTGTTCTAACAATCGCTCTTAACCTTATCCTAACAGGCTTCTTTGTACTAATAGTACGTAGACTAGCACTTAGCGTATATGGAGCTCCAGAAAATAACTAATCTATAACTCTAATAACTCACACCAAGATGAACAATCCATTTGCAAGACTACCAGAGGTAGACAGCTTTAACGTAACTAGCAAACAGATAGCGGAGGGTGAAAGATTGAATGCCGCTCAACTTTCTGGAATATTTGGAATAGAGGGTGGACTTGATCAATCACCACAACTATCATGGAGTGGATTTCCAAAGGAAACAAAAAGCTTTGCTATTACCTGCTTTGATCCAGACGCCCCTACCCAATCAGGGTTCTGGCACTGGTCTGTGGTAAATATTCCACTAGAGACTACCGAGATTGAGGCTGGAGCTGGCGAGTTAGATGGCAAGCTTCTTCCAAAGGGTTCATTTCAACTAAAAAATGATGCTGGAATAAAACGGTTCATTGGAGCTGCACCACCTGAAGGACATGGCGAGCACCGCTACTTCTTTGTGGTTCATGCATTAGATGTTGAGAGCTTAGAGGTGGATGACAATGCTACACCAGCATACTTAAACTTCGTTATCTCTGGTCACATTCTAGCACGAGCTGTGATTGTTGCTACATACGAAAGATGAGATTACTACATACAAATAAGGCTATTTGCAATCTCCAGTGAGCTGCAAATAGCCTTATTTATTTACCATAACTAAACGCTAATCAAACCTAGGTATTGTAACCAAAAACTCCAATATCCCTAAGTTGTCAACCACTGAGACATAACCCTTAAGAGTATCTACATACCCTTTTATAAGAGATAGTTTAAGCCCTACTGTCTCCTCCTCTATTGATGAGTCTATACTTCTATACTTTACCTTATTGAGATTTATTAAAATAGACGAATCTACACTTATCCCTTTTGCTAAAATAGTAAAGCAGTACTCACTACGATCAACAACGCAGCCAAGCTCAATATACCCAGAGTCATTGCCTTTAAGAATTATCATTAGGATATTCCTAAGAATAGCATATACCTTTTCCTTATCGCTATTAACCTCGGTCTCTAACAAAAATTCTGTAACAGTAGCATCAATTACAACACCTCTGTTGTTCTTCTCCATCCTAAATTCATCAAGGAGCATATATAACATCTCTCCAATATTCAAGATATCACTACATGCAACTGCTAAACCAGAGTCTAGACGAGAGATCTCAACAAGATCATTGATTGTAGAAATAAGCTTGTCTCCACTATTTCTGATTATTTTGACAAAAGAAGACCTTTCCATATAAGAGACATCATCTTGACATATAAGATCAAGAAAACCATATATGATATTAAGTGGAGTTTTAATCTCATGCTGAAGACTCTCAAGAAAGCGACTCTTCATGTTATTACTCCTTTCTGCCCTAACCTTTGATAGCATTAATTCTACCGTACTCTTCTCCCTAAAGATAGACATCCCAATATTATTGGTTATAGCCCTTAATATTGACCTATCATGATCAAAGATTGGGTCACTATCAATGAAATTCGAAAGAGTAAAAACACCCCAGAAGTGTGTATCTACAAATATTGGAAACATCATTATTGAACGTATACCTCTCAAGCGACAGTAGCTTTGTACTTTCTCAGGAAACTGATCAATATTACCCACAAGATCAACCCCATTACGAAGCTGTTCATAAACCCATCCTACTGAATCAGGGGTAAAATAAGTAACATCAACTATTTGTTCTGACATATGCCTATACTCTTCCCAATGATTTCTCAACACCAATAGATCCACACCATCATCATCAATCTCTCTTTGATAAATATAAGCACAACCTAAATTAGTCGACTCCACAATCAACCTTATTGACTCTGGTATGACCTCACTCAATGGCTCTCCACTGAGCAATAGTTGACTAATTTGAGTGGAGGTCTTTAAGATATTATTGAGACTTGACAGCTTACACTCACTCTCCTTACTATTAGTAATATCCTCCTTTATTGCAACATAATGAGTTATCTCTCCATCGAAAAACATTGGCCATATTATAGCCTTCTCCCAATAATAACTTCCATCCTTTCGCTTATTATATAACTCACCCGTCCAACTATTACCTGTCGGAATAGTTCTCCAAAGATCATCATATGTCTCCTTGGGTGTTCTGCCAGATTTAAGCACTCTTGGATTAGAGCCTATTACCTCTTCTGCACTATATTGAGTAACAAGAGTAAACTGTTTGTTAACATACTGAATCGTCCCCTCTATATCTGTTATCACAATTACACTAGAGCTTTGTTCTGCTGCTACAGCTAGCCTTGACATATGCCTATGATCATCAACAAAACCCTTTGAGTCTATCAAGTATGAAGTAAAACTTACAATTTCACCACTGTTATTCAAGTTTGGAGATACAAAAAGAACAACCCTAACCTCACTATCTAAATCCACTACCTTTAGCCTTATAGGCCTAAGTATAAAGAAAGAATCACCTTGTGTTACACGTAGAGTCAATTCTAACTGAAGACGTCTACGCTCTGAAGGATCGAAGATATCCAACAAGGATTTTACACTACCACACAACTCATCCTTCGACACACCAAAAAGCCTCTCTACATTCTCACCCATAGAGATTATTGGCATATCTGAACTGTTCCCCCACACAAACATTAGAGCTGAGCTCTGACGAAAAGCCTCATTAAAGTAGTTCATATCCTTTTATTAAAAATAGCGATAGAGGCAGCCATACTAGATACACCATGAAAATATCTAATACAACCACTCCTATCGCTTAACGATCATTATTCGAGAGAAATAAGATCAAATAACCTTCAACTCTTTACCTACGGTAATAAATGCCTCAACACATCTCTCAAGATCTTGACGAGTGTGAGCTGCTGAGAGTTGTACTCGTATACGAGCCTGCTCTTTTGGCACTACTGGATAGTAGAATCCAATAACATATATACCATGCTCCAACATCTTAGCTGCAAACTCCTGTGACAACTTAGCATCGTAAAGCATAACTGCACAGATAGCAGATTGTGTTGGTTTAATATCAAATCCAGCCTCAACCATGCGACTACGGAAGTAATCAACATTTTCAGCTAGTTGAGTATGCAACTCATCACTCTCTCCCAACATCTTGAACACCTCCATAGATGCCCCAACAACTGCTGGAGGAATAGAATTTGAGAATAGATAAGGACGCGAACGCTGACGTAGTAGCTCTATGATCTCCTTACGACCAGTTGTAAATCCTCCGATAGCTCCACCAAAAGCCTTACCCAAAGTTCCTGTATAGATATCAATTTTACCATATACATCAAACTGCTCACTTACACCTCGTCCACTCTTTCCAACTACACCAGCTGAGTGACATTCGTCAACCATAACCAATGCGTTGTACTTCTCTGCCAATGCACAGATCTTGTCCATAGGTGCAACGTTCCCATCCATAGAGAAGACACCATCAGTAACAATGATACGGAATCTTTGAGCTTGAGACTCAATAAGAACACGCTCTAGATCTGCCATATCAGCATTATTATAGCGATATCTCTTTGCCTTACAAAGACGAACTCCGTCAATGATAGATGCGTGGTTCAACGAGTCAGAGATAATTGCATCCTCCTCTGTAAAACAAGGCTCAAACACACCCCCATTAGCATCAAAACAAGCCGCATATAATATTGTATCCTCAGTACCAAAGTAACCAGAGATAGCACACTCCAACTCCTTGTGAATATCTTGAGTACCACAAATAAAACGAACAGACGACATACCATAACCATGACTATCCATAGCACGCTTTGCAGCCTCAACCACACGTGGGTGATCAGAAAGCCCAAGATAGTTATTTGCACAGAAGTTAAGAACTGGAAGCTCTCTACCCTCTATTGATATTTCAGCACGCTGAGGAGTAGTAATAACCCTCTCTCTCTTATATAGACCAGCCTGCTCAATGGCTTGCAATTCAGCAGCCAGGTGTTTCTTCATTTCTCCAAACATAGTATATTATTATCTTTATCAGAGTTTGATTTCATATTTTGCTCTAAGCTTCTCAATCATATCCATAGACATCTTCTCGAGGTCAAACTTAGGATTCCACCCCCACTCCTCGCGAGCGCATGTATCGTCAATAGAGTTTGGCCATGAGTTTGCTATCGTCTGACGAAGCTCATCTATCTGATACTCCATCTCAAAGCTAGGGACCAACTTCTTGACCTGAGCCGCTATCTGCTCTGGATCAAAACTCATAGCTGTTACGTTGAATGAGTTACGATGAACCAACTTTGAAGGATCAGCCTCCATAAGATCAATTGCTGCATCCAATGCATCTGGCATATACATCATATCCATGTATGTTCCTGCCGAAAGAGGACAAACAAACTTCTCTCCCTTAACAGCCGAATAGTAGATATCAACTGCATAGTCAGTGGTACCACCACCTGGAGGTGTTACATAAGATATCAAACCAGGGAAACGAACCGAACGTGTATCAACGCCATACTTCTTAAAGTAGTAGTCGCTCAACATCTCCGTTGTAACCTTTGAGATACCATAGATAGTACTTGGACGCTGTATTGTGTCCTGAGGTGTATTATCCTTTGGTGAGCTCTCACCAAAAGCACCAATAGAACTTGGAGTGAATAGTGCCAATCCCTTCTCTCTAGAAAGCTCTAGAAGATTCAACACACCATCGATCTGTATCTGCCAAGCTAGTAGAGGCTTCTGCTCACCAACTGCTGAGAGAAGAGCAGCCAAATTGTAGATAGTATCAATCTTATATTTATCAACTACTTCGGCAACCTGTGCTCTGTTCATCACATCAACTATAGCTGAAGGACCTCCAGCCATTAACTCTTCAGAGAGTGGAGCTGATGCCAAATGACCCGCCACAACATGATCCTTACCATAGCGTCTTCTCAATTCGGTGGTCAACTCTGAGCCAATCTGACCAGTAGCACCAATTACCAATATGTTTTTCATAACCTTGTTAGAGTGTTTTGTTTGATTTACGATGCAAGATTAATCAAAAAAAAAGAAATTATACGTCGTTCAAAGTGAAAATATGCAAAAACGACACCCTTAAATATACTATCCCTTAGACAAATAGTAACAATATGACACTAGAAAGAGCCACTTTACACAACTCAGAACTTAAAAAAGGATAAAGACAGAGCGTTATGATTGGATAAAGCGCACTATATTTGCATTAATTAATTTATTACTACTATGATACTTATCACCGGAGCAACAGGACTTGTGGGTGGACACCTTCTAATCCAACTCATCTCTAAAGGGGAAAAATGCAGAGCTCTTAGACGAGCTACTAGCTCACTTGAAGAGCTGAAACTTATTGCTGAATACTATAACATAGACTTCGCACTCGTAGAGTCAAACACTCAATGGGTAGAGGGTGATATACTCGATGCTGAGGCCATCAATAGTGCAATGCAAGGTGTTACTACACTATACCACTGTGCTGCAGTGGTAGCTTTCGACCACAACAACGAAGAAAGACTAATGAGAGTCAACATAGAAGGGACACGCCTAATTTGCCAAACAGCACTAGAATGCAACATCAAAAACATGGTGATGGTAAGCTCCATTGCTGCACTCGGCAAAGCATCAGAGGGAGAAGAGATAGATGAAAACACACCTCGCGACCTCTCACTTGAGTACAACGCATACAGCAAATCCAAATATGCATCAGAGAGAGTCGTTTGGGAATACATATCCAAGGGATTAAAAGCCTCCATGGTAAACCCTGGAATCATATTAGGTGTCGGCCTATTAAACAAAGGTAGCCTGCAAATTGTAGAGAAAGCTAGCAAATGGATACCTATTTACACAAGTGGCAAGACGGGATATGTAGATGTTAGAGATGTGGCTAAGACAATGCAACGCATAGTAGAGCTTAATAAGTGGGGCGAACGATATATTCTAGTCTCAGACAACCTTACCTATGGAGATATCTTCAAAGCCCTATCCAAAGCCCTAGGATCTCTACCCCCACTTGTTCCACTAAATAGAACAGCTCTATCATTTGCAGCATCAATACTTTCACTTATTACAAAAATGACGGGTGCAAGCCCTAAGCTCACACCCGCCATGGTACGTTCTGCTACAAGCCAAAGCATATATAGCAGTAAAAAAGTTCAGGACAACCTCCAAATAGAGCTAACCCCTATGAGCGAAACCATAAAGGAGATAGCAAAATGGATAATCCCTATGTCACGAAACTCATCTAAGTAGAACACTCTACTTAGATAGCTTTATATACTCATCAACTATAGGATCATTGAAACCCAACTCCTTAGCCTTAGTAAAATCCATTAACGCTTGTCGTCTCTCATAAAGCTTCAATCTATTCTTACCTCTAAGCAGGTAGATAAGTGCGTTATCTGGATCATAATCAAGAGCCAACTTCAAGTCCTCCAATGATCGAACATACTTACCCCAAAGAAAGTACATTTCAGCCCTTCTAAAATAGAGATCTGGGTCGCGCGGATTTACAGATAACACTATTGAGTATAGACGCTCGGCCTCCTTAAAGGCTCCCATCTGAGTGTTGAGAGAAGCAAGACCAATACGAGCCTTCGAACTATTCGGATTTTGCTTAAGCATATGCTTAAAATCCTTCGCAGCCCCAATCGTATCATTTTGCTCCATGAGAAGCATCCCCCTAGCATAGAGGGCCTCACTACTATTTGGCTCTATCTGCAAGATGGTTGAATAATCATCAAGGGCTCCACCCACACTATCCATATCTAAAAATAAGCCTGCCCTATTCATCAAAATAGCAGTTGATCGGGGTGCAAAAAGCAACCCTGTAGCATATGACTGAAGAGCCTCATCCAGATGACCTCTTCGACGTTGGATTGAACCTAAATTATTCAACAACATTGCATTCTGTGGGTTACCTGGCTCAAGTCGCAAAGCCCTCTTGAGACACTCCTCAGCTCCAACCCAATCCTCCACATCCGAACACTCAAACGATTGGTCAATCCAATCCTGATACCCCTGCGCCGAAAGCGTAGTCGTAGCACCTAATAATAGAAGCAGAGAGATACATAGATATCTAATCATCATAATAAACCCATTTATATTTGTTATTCAACAATCAACGTATACGTATCGAGTCACCCTCATTTGGCACGTAATCATCACCAAAATCATTCAACTTATACAACGACTTGAGAGTAATCCCATACTTCTGCGACACGAAATAGATCGACTCACCCGCCCCTAGAGTATGATAGAAATCCAAACTCTTAGACCTCTTCATCTTCTTCTCAAGATAGATAATCTCACCACCATCAAAAGTGTAGCCAGATGGCAACTCATTATATTTACACAAGCGTTTGCGGCTAATACCAATCTCCTTAGCCACCTGCTCTATAGTTTCTCCCCTCTTTGCCTCAACATATAGCAAGCCTTGATTCAAGAAACTCTCTCTTGTCACACTAGGCTCCGTCTCCTCCCTATTCGGTCTTGAAAGAGATCCTCCACGATCATACTTATGCAACTCATAATCCTCAATCAAGCGAATCAGCTTTGAGGGATAACTCTTATCTGTTGCATAGCCAGCCTTAGATAACCCATTGGCCCATGCCTTATAATCATTCGGTCGGTAGTCAAACAAAAAAGAATAACGCGATCGCTCAGAAAGGAACTTTGCATGATCAGAAAACGACTCATCGGCATGTCTGTAACGACGAAAACACTCTCCTATTGCATCATCATTATGATATATGCGCCTTCCATTCCAGTCCGAATGACATTTGATTCCAAAATGATTATTACCCTCTTTTGCCAAACGCCCCTTACCAGCGCCAGACTCCAATAGACCCTGTGCTAAGGTTATACTTGCTGGTATCTTATACTTCTTACTATTAGATATGGCTATATCCTTATACTTCTCGACATAATCTACATAATCAGGGTTCTTCCTCTGAGCCTCAACAACAGAGACAGAAGCTAGCAGAAGGGACAAAAGCAGGGTGTGGCGTTTCATTATATTATTATTTTTCTATTTTACTCTTTTTTGAACCCCAACTAATATCAGGGTCCCACAAAAATAGTATTTTTGTCTCCGCCATCAAATAATAAAACGATAATATGGAAAATTTGGTTATTAAGACTAACATCAAAGTCTACAATCTTGAGGAGCTTAGCAGCGAAGACAGACAACTCGTTGATATGGCACGCGAAGCAACCACGAGAGCATACGCCCCATACTCAGAGTTTCACGTTGGTGCAGCAGCACTTCTTGAAAACGGAGAGATCATCACAGGAAACAACCAAGAGAACGCCGCATACCCTTCTGGACTATGCGCCGAGCGCGTTACCCTATTCTGGGCAAACTCAAAATATCCTGATATGCCAGTTAAAACAATTGCTCTTGCTGCATTCACCAATGGCGAATTCACAAAAGAGTGTGTTGCACCTTGTGGGGCATGTCGTCAAGTGATGCTTGAGACGGAAGACAGAGGAGGCGAACCGATGAGAATCCTTCTTTCAGGCCGAGATCAAGTATACGAAGTAGATAGCATAAAAGATATACTACCACTATACTTCGAGAAAAGTAACCTGGGACACAAGTAATTGATATATAAACACAAAAAAACGAGAGAGAAAAGAGACGATGAGATCAAGAGTTATTACTTTCGCCATTGCACTAATGGCAATCTGCTCAACAGCGACAGCAAACGACGACAGAAATGAGATGACAAACAGCAGCGTAAAAATCGAGGCTACTGAACATCGTAATGGTAGAAACGTTGAGAGCGTAAAAATAGTGAACAAAGACCATATTAAAGGAAAAGATAACTCTTATAGAAAAACTAAACAAGCTAGAGCTCTTCAACCATATGCCGAATACCCTATCTCGGCAAAAATGAGTGGAGGACAATATAGAGTTGTATGCTACTATAGACTTGAGAAAGAGGGTGAGAAAAACAGCGACCACCAGATAACTCTAGCTATGGACGAACTTTCTCCAGTTGAGCATGATCTTAAACCTGTCAAAGGAGTTAACCGCCTTGAAGTGGAGTTTGACGTAAAGGCTCTTCGCGGCAAAAACCACGTACTTAAAGTTTGGTTTACATCTCCAAACATCGCTGTAGACCGTTTTGAAGTTAGACGCAAACTAATAAAAAACTAATAAATGAGACTATTCGCAACAACAATTCTAACAGTAGCCGCGCTAGCATTTAGCTGCGCTACACTTGTGGCTCAAAATCCAGCTATCGAGAATATAATGCAGCGCAAAAGCGTTCGCACATATCAAGATAGAGCAGTTGAAAGAGAGAAGATTGACACACTTCTTCGAGCTGCTATGGCTGCACCAACGGCTGGCAACAAACAACCATGGTCATTCATTGTTATCGAACAAAAAGAAAACCTCCTAGCTCTAGCAGAGGCTCTCCCATACGCCAAGATGTTAACTAAGGCTCCTCTAGCTATTGTTGTTTGCGGAATACCAAGCAAAAGCTTCCCTGATAAAGGGGCTGAATATTGGATACAAGACTGCTCTGCTGCAACAGAAAACCTTCTTCTTGCAGCAGAAGCAATCGGACTTGGTGCTGTATGGACTGGTGTTCATCCTATAGAGGAACGCGTGAAAGATGTCCAAGGTGTACTAAACATTCCGTCTGATGTAATTCCTCTTTGCGTAATACCTATTGGATACCCAACAGGACGCGAAAAACCAAAAGATAAGTGGAAGCCTGAACTAATACATTGGGAGAAGTGGTAACACTTAAAACTACAATCTTTACGCTAGGCAAAAATATTTCACACCTCAATAGCCTGCTAATCAACCAACAGAGCAAATCAACCATTTAATGGGCGAAAATAAACACTCCAAAAGTTTGCAGGTTCAAAATAAAGCACTACTTTTGTAACCGTAATCGAGAGACAATCACGGTTAACAAAGGGTTCCGTAGCTCAACTGAATAGAGCATCTGACTACGGATCAGAAGGTTACAGGTTTGAATCCTGTCGGGATCACCCTTAAATAGGCTATTTGATAGAAATATCAAATAGCCTATTTTCATATATAACAATTTCAACTCCACAATCCAGAATTCTATTTACGGATCAATTCCAAAACTTGTGGGAGTGTTAAATGTTTAGTTGGACTACGCATATATTTTGCATAGTCTAAATAGGAAGAACTTTATATCTCTTACACCTCTGAAGTCAGCTCTAAAAGCTTTTATTTTTGCGTTAAAGGATTCAGCAGATGCATTAGTACTTCT
>JBOFEN010000116.1:0-6256 GCA_051648105.1 Bacteroidales bacterium | reverse complement strand
GTCATCCTCTGGATAGAACTGCGACTGAAACGTCGACTGAACATATCCACTTAGGTTAATGCCATAAGAGTCATTTGTTGATAGGAATGATATCCCATCACCCAGAGTATAGTGAGCCAACCTAAAAGACTTTCGAATAGGCGAGATCTCCCCCTCTCTATTCTCTCCATCCTCCATATCATCAAACTCCATAGATACATCCTCATCCGTTTGAGCAGAGAGAGGAGTCATAGAGGTTGTAAATAGAGATAAGAGAAGAAGAATAATATATTTATTAAGTTTCATCCTTAATTAGTTAAGTTGGTTATACTTCAAAATTCCCTTTGCGTACAATATCACCCTCCTTCATAAACTCTATACCTTGTGAGATTACATGAGTTAAGTTGAATGAATCATCAAAGAAGCAGAAGTCTGCATCAAAACCAACTTTGATCTCTCCCTTGTTCTTTAGCTTCATCGTTCTAGCAGCATTCTCAGTAATGAGTTTGAAAGCATCCTTAGGGTGCATACCTCCCTCGGTGATAAGCTTTATTGTCTGTTGAAGGTTTAAGTGAAGTGGTGCAAGTGTGTATGTGTCGATGCCATTAACAGGATCGAAACGTCTTACTCCAGCATTACCATCACTACTAAAGGTCATCTTCTCAAGCGGAACACCACTCTCTAAAGCCAGAAGCACAGCCTTATAAGGCTCAGTGAACTTTGTACCTCCAGTTGATATATCTATATTACCACCCAATTTCGCAAACTCAATAGCTTGTTCAAAGAGTGCTTGAGTACGAATGGTATGTGTTGGTGATATATAGTTAATAAGAGTCGGATATTTGCGTGCAATATCAATTAGAAGCGACATACCATCAGGTAGCCCACCTAGGTGAACATGCATTACTCCACCCTTTGCAGATGTGAAACCACCTAGACGCACCTGATTGATTATGCGTAGTAGCTCTTGCTCTGTTGGGTGAGAACTACGATCATCACACATTGCTATCTTACATCCAATAACAGGATCAACATATATAAGATCTTCAGTTACTGAGTCCGTGATAGTTGGGGTTGGCAGTCCATAAAAACCTGTCAACATATATGCTGATATCCCATTCATACGCAACGACATAGTCTTAGCATAAAGTTGAGGTAGCTGTTTCACAAACCCATCCGTACCCAGAAGCCCAACCACAGTTGTTGTTCCACACTCAATAAGCTTCTGTACTTGAAGCTCTGGAGCAAGAGAGCTGAATCCAGCTTGTCCTCCACCACCAATAACATGAATGTGCATATCTATAAGCCCCGGAGTAACCAACTGCCCTTTAGCATCAATCACTTGAGGATCTAAACCACCAGCATCTACTTGGGTTGCAATCTGAGCTATCTTGTTTCCACAGATAAGTATCTGCATTAGCTCAGCCTCTACACTACTGTAGAGACGAGCATTCTTGATTAGTTTAAACATACCTATATTAAAGTATTACGTAGTTATAGAAGAGCATAAAGATAAGAGCACCACCTAGAGGTATTAAGTTCCTTTTTGCAAGCTCAAAAGGTGATACACCCGCAACCTCTGCAATAGCGATAATAACCCCAGCAATAGGAGATGTAGCTCTACCCATACTAGCAGATAGCTGCATAGGCAGTACCATATCAGCTGAAGGTATGCCTAGTTTCTGTGCAATAGATGGTACGAGAGGACCAAAAGAGAAGAACGAAGCATTACCACTCCCCATCAACATTGCTGCTAAGAAGATTAGTATAGTTATCGCAATACCAATAGCAACACCAGAGAAGCCCATCTGCGTAGCACCCTCTACAAGAGCATCGATAAGCCCAAGGCGAATCAACCCTTTAGAGAAGACCTCTGCACAAACAATAAGAGTAACAACATCTGTAAATACCTTACCCATACCAGCCCAGAAAGCCTTAACGCCGTTGAAGGCCGCTTTGAAGCTCTTCGTTCTGAATAGATCAAACAGCATCGCAATGAATAGAGATACAACCATAGCAGTTGTTGTGTCAAGCTCTATTGCAGGATGGAATAGTTGAAGATATTTTGAGAAGATGATCAACATGAATAGTGGCAATACCGGTAGGATTGCAAATATAAGAGGCACATCTATCTTCATCTCACTAACCTGAAGAGGCTTCTCCGCTACTATCTTACCTGACTGGATATCTTTTTTATCAAAATATCTGTTTGTGAAGTAGTATAGAACCATCAGAAGCAAAGTCAATGGAATGGTCATTGGCAACTGATACTCGATGAAATACATTACGTTGTTCATCTCCAGAAGCTCTGATGCCTTAGCTGTATTTGCTGATCCAGGACCCATATCAAAGACAGTACAAGCTGAAATCACCGACACTGCTGTCAAACGGCTAACCCCTAAGTTAACCAATACAGGAAGGATAGAGGCAACCAGAAGAAGACCTAGCCCTGCTGCACTAGGTGTACAGATAAATAGTAGTTGTCCGATAGGGATGATTGAGATAGCCGCTATATAAGGATACTTACGAAATAGAGATAGAGGCTGCATTGAGACATACACCAATGCATCACTCGCTTTGATCTGTTTCATATAGGCAACGTATCCACCTATTGACATTATCATGAAACCAACACGAAGAACATTCGTCGAGAAAGTCTCTACTACAATTTTAAAGAGGTCAAAAAAGGCACCTCCCGTTGGCTTTACAGGCTCAAGGGCATTACCTAACAATCCTGAGATTGCAAGCATCGAGATACCTGTAACCATCAAAACCACCTGTGGGTTATACTTTTTGTAAAGCCAATATGCTGTTAGCAGAATAAACTGCACTGCAATTATTACACCTATTAGTGTCATATATAACTAGTTGTTTCTATTATTTATTACTCCCCTCTTACCAAACCAGCCTTGTCACTGCTCTCTGAACCTAGTTGATCAAATAGATCAGCTGGTACTACAAAGCTCACCTCAACGCTACCAACTTTGTTCTTACCCATGTTCAAGGTCTTAAGATCATTGTAGCTACTAGGCAGGATGAAATCTGCAGGAACAATATTGTTTGCACTAAGGTTGACGTAGTTAAGGTTTATGTTCTTACTTAGATCCACTGCTTGAAGTCTCCCCAAAGAGCTCGAAGTAGAACCTTGAATATCTAGATAAGTTAGCTTAGTGTTTGATGATAGATCTAGCTCACTCAATCCAGCCGTACGAACAATAAGCGAGGTAAGCTCTCTCAAATTCTCAAGAGGAAGAGGTTGTTTGAAGGCGTTAGATGTTGCTACAAACTCTCTCAACGAGATAAAATGTTGCAGTCCATCTGCATCAGCAATCTTCACATCAGCCGTAGCAACACCAGCCTCTTGAAGACGTTTGATTGCCGCTGACGACTTGATGATATTGAGTGTGCCATCAAAACTATTAGCAACCTCAATGTTTATGTAGATACCATTCTCCTTTTTTACCACGATACCCTCAGGTAATCTCAAAGAAGCATCCTCTACATCATTCATAAGGTATAGAAGATAGTCACCGAATGCAAGGTCACGAACTAGGTACTCCTCATCAGAAGGAACCTCACCACCATTATCATCCTTAGGCTCCACACCCTTTTTCGTTGATAGTTGGTCATACATAGCTTGAGGAATAGGGAAATCCGCACCACTATTTCCTGATAGATCTAAATCTACAAGGTTAATATAGCTTGTTGGCAGCTCTAGAGACTCTTGAGTTATCAAGTGATTAGTTACGAAAATATGCTCAGCTCTTGATGCTGCACTAAGGTTAAGCGCTGTCAAGCGCTGCATTTCATTAGCGTTTGAACTAGCACTATAGCGAAGACGCTTGATAGAAGATGGGATAACTAGCTCATTAACCAAGTTAGCATTCATCTCCAATGTATCCAATTTTGTCAGAGCACTAAGATCCAAGCTTCCCTCTACAGAGTTTGAGGTCAATCTAAGATTAGTACACTCTGTGAAGTATTGAACACCATCAACATTGGCAATCTTTACGGCAGCCGAAGCAACACCAGCAGCTGTAAGCTCCTCTACTCTCTTCGAGTCTTTAACCAAATATAGAGCCTTCACCTGCTTTGCCATATCTGTATCTAGCAAGAAGCTATCATTGCGATTGATACAAATTCCAAAAGGAAGTCTATTACTACTTGTCTCAGCAAGTGTTGTATTATATATAAGGTACTCCGCGAAAGCTACATCCGACAATAGGAAGTAATTAGGCTGTGATGGCACATCTGTAGATACTTCCACACCCTTCTTTGTAGATAGTTGATCATACATAGCCTGCGGTATAGGGAAGTCCGCACCACTGTTTCCTGATAGATCCAGATCTACTAGCTTCGAATATGAAGTCGGTAGTTCAAGTCCCTCTTTTGTGATAAAGTGATTAGTGATAAAGATATGTTCAGCTCTTGAAGCTTGGCTCAAATCAACTGCACTCAATCTCTGTGTCTCATTAGCGCTTGAGCTAGCACTATAGCGAAGACGCTTAATAGAAGAAGGCACGATTAGTTGGTTAACCAAGTTGGCATTCATCTCCAATGTATCCAATTTAGTAAGTGAACTAAGATCCAGCTTACCCTCAACAGAGTTTGAAGTTAGTCTTAAGTTTGTACAATTATTGAAGTATTGAACCCCATCAAGATTGGCAATCTTCACCGCAGCCGAAGCAACTCCAGCAGCAGTAAGCTCCTCTACTCTCTTCGAGTCTTTAACTAGATAAAGAGCCTTCACCTGCTTTGCCTTATCTACATCAAGCAAGAAGCTATCATTGCGACTGATACAAATTCCATAAGGAAGCATATTCCTATTACTTGGCTCAAGCGTAGTATTATATATAAGGTACTCTGCAAATGCTACGTCCGATAGTGGATATAGGTTTGCCTCAGCTTGGCCATCAAGATCGAAGTCAACGTCTTGAGTGGAGCAACCAACGAGGAGTGACAACCCCATTAGCAGCGTAAATAAATTCCTAACTCTTCTCATCTTTTAGTCTAATAATTAATTGTTTTATCTAGTCCCAAAGAAAAGGGTGAACAGTAAATAAATGGGTAAATATTGGCATTAACAAAAGATTAATAGAGCATATATTTTAGATAATAACTGAAATAAATTAGCGTTAATCAAAAACGAATATATGCCAAACAACTAGTATAGAAACAAATAGGACCAACTCCCTTAATTAAGGAGTCAGTCCCATAGTTTAGATCAGATCAAAAATATTATCTCTTATCAAGCCATCAAAAAAGAGCTTTCGATTGGCTCTAAATATCATGTCGCACTCTTAAGTATATCCGCGAATGAGGTTTTGAATGTTTCACCATATACCTGGTTGTACTCATCACAGAATTTATCGTAAAAGATCTTGGCGGCAGAGTGCCTTCCAGACCTTGCATAAGCCCTACACTTAAGCGAGAGAGCTTGCTCATTTATTGTCTCAAACTTGAACATCACATCGGCTATTCCGATGTAAAGATCCGTTGCACTACTCTCGTTCATTGTCTCGGCATAAGCCAAAAACTTATCAAAAATATCATCCGAGACAGTACCCCTCAACTCATCGAGCCACTCATACTGATGCTCCGGAAGAAGGTTACCCTCTGAGGTGATTGAACACAGTAGCTCTATCTGCGAACGTGAGAGAAGACCAGGGGTTTTCAATGTTGTTCTATACTGAAGGTAATCAATAAATACATCATTAGATCTGATGCTCCAGTAACCATCATCACTCTTTATCTCAAACTCTCCGACCTCAGAGAGAAGATTTCTAAGCTTACCAAGATTTACTGCCCTATTATTTCTGGCACTAGCCACCGTCTTATCTGCCCAAAGAAAAGATTTCATCTTGTCTGCCGAGATACCCTTTTTGTCAGAGTGAACAATCAGAAGAGCAAGTAGCTCCTTTAATATAGGAGAAAACCTTTTGGCTATATCCTCCCCATCTCTGTTGTATATATGCATACCCCCGAAGAGATAAATAGCAGAGCTTGTAGGAAGAAGTGGTTTGTTGAGAAATACCGGAGAACTTAAGGAAATCTCGTTAATATCTACTTTCGACTCCCTCTTACGCTTTCGATGTCGGTTATACATATATGCAAAAACAATAATATCCAATAAAATTATTACCACATACCAAATAATAAGGTCACCATTTCGTGAGTCTTGTAGTGCCTCAACACGCAGATTCTCTATCACTGGTGCTTTAAGTGGAACAATATTACTCCTTGGAGCTATTGTATCAAGGTGTATTGCAAACCTATA
>JBOFEN010000115.1:0-41590 GCA_051648105.1 Bacteroidales bacterium | reverse complement strand
GGTCACTTAAGCCAGGAGGGATATTTGCTTTCTCTACCTTTGGTCCAGACAACTATCACGAGCTCCGTAAAATAACAAATAGTGGACTACACTATCACACACAAGAGGAGCTGATGGGTATGTTGAAGGGATTTGAGATTGTAAGCTTCGAGCAGAAAGCTATTACCCACCTATTTGAAACGCCACTCGACATATTGAGGCATATCAAAGCGACAGGAGTAGCTGGGGGAATGGGTAGCTCCTGGAGTAGAGGTCAACTAAATCAATTCATCTCAGACTACAAGGAACTGGATAATGGTGAGGGACAACACCCGCTAACATATCATCCATTCTGGATTGTGGTACGAAAAAAATAGCCACAGCCTAACACACAGTTAGGCTGTGGCTAACATAAAGAAAGGCAGTGCCTAACCATGGGTTAGGCACTGCCTTTTTTATATCATCATGAGAGCAACTCTCAGTGAATAGTTACTTGCCAATGTTTGTAAGGTAACGCTCAGCATCAATAGCTGCTTTACATCCCATACCAGCTGCAGTAACAGCCTGACGGTAAAGAGGATCTGCCACATCACCTGCAGCAAAGATACCCGGTACGTTAGTAGCAGTTGTTGCACCCTCTGTTAGGATATAACCAACTTCATCAAGCTTGATATACTCCTTGATGAAGTCTGTATTTGGGCTGTGTCCAATAGCCAAGAAGAATCCATCGATAGCGATATCTACTCTCTCCTCTTCAGCTGTACCTCTACGCTTAACAAGGTGAGCACCCTCAACGCCATTCTCACCGAATAGTCCTTCAGTCTCATGTTCGAAAAGTATCTCGATCTTCTCATTGTGCATAACTCTCTCTTGCATGATCTTAGATGCACGAAGATAGTCTTTACGAACAATAAGATAAACTTTTGAAGCTAGGTTTGAAAGGTACTCTGCCTCTTCGCACGCAGTGTCACCACCACCAACAACAGCAACAACCTTCTTGCGGTAGAAGAAACCATCACAAGTAGCACAAGCCGACACCCCTTGACCAGCATATTTAGCCTCATCAGCCAAACCAAGATATTTAGCCGTAGCACCAGTAGCAAGGATAACAGTCTCTGCCTCAATCTCCTTTTCACCATCGATGATAACTTTGTAAGGAGCTTTTGAGAAGTCAACCTCAGTAGCAATACCGTAGCGGATATCTGCTTCGAATCTCTTAGCTTGAGAGCGAAGATCTTCCATCATCTGATTGCCATCAATACCACCAGGGTAACCTGGGAAGTTTTCGATCTCAGTTGTTGTAGTCAACTGACCCCCAGGCTGAATTCCTTCATAAAGAACTGGTGAGAGGTTTGCGCGTGCAGCGTATATTGCAGCTGTGAAACCCGCAGGTCCAGAGCCAATGATAAGACATCTAACGTACTCTTTATTCATCTCTTTTTCCATGATTGTACAATTTATTTATATTATAATATTTACTCTAATCAATTGAAGTAACTCTTCTTACTCCATCCTTGAAGTGAAGTTCAGCCTCCTGACCCTTTTCCATGTCAGAGGCACTCTTGAGCGATCTCCCACTCTGTGTGACATAGACATAACCCCTCTCGAGGATAAGCTGAGGCGAAGATAATTCAACAATTTTCAGTTTCAAAGCGAGATCTAAATTTTCTTTCGCTAAAATAGCTGTTGATCCACTCTTTATCTGCTCTAACATGAGTGATAGCTTAGATCTCTCACTCTCAATCGTTCGCAGTGGAAGATACATTAGCTGAGATCTATATTGGTTTAGCCTCTCCTGCTCTGAATGAATCCGTGAGACAGTGAAGCGATGAATATTATTACTCATCTGTAACAACCTACTACTCTCCATATTAATACGCTCACCCACAGAGTCGCGAAGCGAAAGAACATGCCCTGTGAGATCCTCTTGTGCAATAGTGAAACGCTGGAGGATAAATTCAGCAGCAGCAGTTGGTGTCTTTACACTCGTGTGAGCCACTACATCAAGAACTGAGGAATCCCTCTCATGTCCAATACCCACTACTACTGGTATTGGGAACTTTGCTACAGCTGCACCCAACTCGTAAGAGTCAAAACAGTTAAGTTCGGAACTTGCACCACCACCCCGAATGATTACCAATATATCAAAGAGGTGTGACAACTCAGCCACTCTTTCCAAGGCCATAGATATTGAGGTAGTTGCAACAGCTCCCTGCATAAGTGCTGGAAAGATGTGCGTGTATACCTTGAAACCATCTACATTAGATGATAACTGGTCTGTGAAATCCTCATAACCAGCAGCCGAGATAGATGATATTACAGCTACTCTTCGTGGCAAGATAGGCATCAATTTCTCTCTATTGAGCTCTAGTAGGGATTCACTCTCTAGTCGCTGAAGTATCTCGCGGCGCTGTCGCATAAGATCGCCAAGAGTGAAACTAGGATCAATCTCCACCACAGTAAGCGAGAAGCCATACTGTGGGTGAAACTCCACCGTCACACGTGTCAACACCTTTATTCCTGAGACAAACCTATGTCCACTCTCCCTCTCAAACTGAGGTTGCAGTATCCTATTTGTTGATGCCCATATACGCCCCGAGGCCTTAGCTACAATTGAACCTGTAGATTCATCTTTCTCAATAAACTCAAAGTAGCAGTGTCCACTCGAGGCCTGTCGAACATCAATAATCTCGGCGCGTATCCAATAGGAATCGGGCATGCAATACTTTACAGCATCGCGCACCAATTGATTAAGCTGAAGAAGTGTTATGTTCTCTCTCATGAAATAGTTCAAATAGTGTTCAACTCATGTGATAATCTAGACCAATCATCACAAAAAGCTCTCATGGATGGATATAGCCTATCCGTCTTTAGATCGTGAAACATTTTGTTGTCTAAAGGTCCTGTATTTAGAGTGATAGTAAAAATACCAGCCGCTTTGGCAGACTCAACCCCCATTGGGGCATTCTCGACCACTATAGCCTCTTGGGCAGATAATCCTAACTTAGCCAACCCTTTGAGGTATGGTTCAGGATGAGGCTTACCATTAACCACATCGTGAGCCGAAACTATATGATCGGGTGAGAATATTCCAGGAAAGGAGCTCTCTATACGACCTAGCAAAGAGGCTTGAGCAGAGCCTGTTACCACCCCTAAGATATAACCCTCACTCTTGAGACGCTTAAGAAGCTCTAAAGCACCCTCCATAGGTTGGGCTAGAGGTAGAGATTTGAAGTGTTTTGTCTTGAGCTCATACACCTGCTTGCGCTCCTGCTCAGAGGCATCACGTCCGAAGGTGCGTTGAAAGAGAAGGTTGATGGTACTCCCACCTGTACGCCCCTCATGAAGATAGAACTCCTCCTCAGTACAAGGTATATCCCAACTATTCATCGTTAATACCCACGATCGAGTATGGTTGCTCATAGAGTCGAAAAGCACACCATCCATATCAAATAGAAATCCCTTTACTCTCATATCATAGCCTATATATGTAGAAAAGAGACAAGGCACGCCTAGGCAGCCATGTCTCTTTCTCATTTATTATTTATCTCTTTATCTTAAATTAGATAAGAGCTTTGATAGCTTTTGACTCCTCTTCGAAGCCTGGCTTATCAAGAAGAGCAAACATATTCTTCTTATATGCCTCTACACCTGGTTGGTCAAATGGATTAACATCAAGGATGTAACCACTGATACCACAAGCTTTCTCGAAGAAGTAGATCATCTCGCCCAAGTAGTACTCATTAAGTTCTGGGATCTCCAACTTAAGGTTTGGAACACCACCATCAACGTGAGCAATACGAGTACCAATCTCAGCCATCTTGTTAACCTCGTCAACACGTTTGCCAGCCAAGAAGTTCAAACCATCAAGGTTCTCGCTATCCATTGGAATCTCTACTTTATATTTTGGAGCAGCTACAGAAAGTACAGTCTCGAAAATTGTTCTCTCACCCTCTTGGATCCACTGACCCATAGAGTGCAAGTCTGTTGTAAAGTCAACAGCTGCTGGGAATATACCTTTAAGCTCTTTACCTTCACTCTCTCCGTAAAGTTGTTTCCACCACTCCATGAAGAAGTGTAGTTTTGGGTGGTAGTTAACCAAGATCTCAATCTTCTTACCTGTTCTGTAAAGTTCGTTACGAACAGCAGCATATTGAGCAGAGATATTCTCAGCAAATGGAACCTCAATAGAAGTAGCACACTCCATTGTTTTTGCTCCTTCGATAAGCTGACGGATGTTACATCCAGCAACAGCGATAGGAAGAAGACCCACTGGAGTCAATACCGAGAAACGACCACCTACGCTATCAGGAATAACGAAAGTTTTGTAACCCTCTTGCGTAGCCAAAGCACGAAGTGCACCTCTTGACTGGTCAGTTACAGCAACGATAAGATCTTTTGCTGCAGCTTTACCCTGCTGAGACTCAAGAAGCTGCTTAAGCAGACGGAAAGCAATAGCTGGCTCTGTAGTAGTACCAGACTTAGATATATTGATGATACCGAATTTCTTACCTTTAAGGTATGCTAGAAGTTCGTGTAGATAGTCCTCACCGATGTTCTGACCAGCATAAAGCATAACAGGGCTCTTACGCTCTGTCTCCAACCAATCGAATGAGCTACCAATAGCATCGATAACAGCTTTAGCACCTAGGTAGCTACCGCCAATACCAACAACAACAACAACATCACAAGAAGAGCGAAGCTTCTGAGCTGTAGCCTCGATGTCAGCAATCTCAGCCTCAGTAATTGATGATGGCAAGTTTAACCAACCCAAGAAGTCGTTACCTCTACCAGTACCTTCGTGCAACATCTTCATTGCACCATTCACAGCAACCTCATAAGAGTTTACATCCTCTTGAGAGATGAATCCAAAACTATTCTTTAAATCAAGTGCGATCTTTCTCATTTCTTATATGATAATTAAGTCAATCAAATAGTTAACTAAACTTCTCTTTTAGCTCTTTAATCTTAGCCAGTGGAGAAGCTCTATTGTATAGAATCTCATAGATAGCATCCAATATTGGCATATCTACCTTATATTGTTGATTTATCTCCTTCATGCACTTTGTGGCATAGTATCCCTCTGCAATCATCTCCATCTCAATCTGAGCGGTCTTTACAGAATAACCTTTACCAATCATCGTGCCAAAGGTGTGATTACGGCTAAACTTTGAATATGCAGTAACCAAGAGGTCACCAAGATATGCCGACTCACATATGTTTCTCTCCTCGGGGCAAGCCGCTTGTGTAAAGCGTCCCATCTCCTGAATAGCATTTGATGTCAAAACAGCAATAAAGTTATCTCCATACTTAAGTCCACTACAAACACCAGAGGCAATTGCATAAACGTTCTTAAGTACTGAGCAGTACTCTATTCCATATATATCCCTACTTATTGAGGTCTTTATATAGTCACAATTGAGCAAATCTGCCACGATAGAAGCCTTCGAGAGGTCTTCGCAGGCAATTGTCAAATAGGAAACACGCTCAAGAGCTACCTCCTCGGCGTGACAAGGACCACCAATAGCAGCCATATTGTCAGGCAACACACCATATATCTTCTCAAAATAGTCTGAAATGATCATGTTCTCGTCTGGCACAATACCTTTAACTGCAGATACAACGATCTTATTCTCAAGACTAACTTTGAGCTTTTTAAGGTGCTGCTTCAAGTATGGAGAAGGAGTAACGACGATGAGAATATCAGCATTCTTAACCACATGATTAATGTTGGTAGAGAAGTCTATTCTACTCACATCGAACTTCACCCCCGAGAGGTAAGCGGGATTACTACCCTCTCTCTTAAAGTCCTCTATTCGATCTTTGCGGCGCATATACCAACTTACCCTCTCCGTATTGTTAAGGATAAGCTTCGCAATAGCTGTAGCCCAGCTTCCTCCGCCTAAAATGGCTACTCTTTTATGCTCACTCATACAAAATCTGTTTAACTACGAACTACCAGGGTGGGAAACTCAAGCTCCATAAGAGAGCAGACTCGCCCACCCATCTGTAACTCGCAATTCGTAATTATTTATTTTGCACTCTCCACCCAAGCCTTAACAACATCTAGTGTAGGGTTGGTGAATTCAAGTTTGTATTTCTTATTAAGGCCACAAAGCTCCTGGTGAAGTTTGCCTGGGTTTGCCTCTTTAAGCATGTCAACAGTGATGATACCAGCTTTTTGAAGCACTGGCACCCACTCTTCAGGGATGTTTAATGCTGTATATTTAGATACACCATCTCTCAACTGACTCTTCTCAGGACGCATTTGAGGGAAGAATAGTACCTCTTGGATAGTTGTTTGGTTTGTCATCAACATAACCAGACGGTCCATACCAATACCGATACCAGCCGTAGGAGGCATTCCGTATTCTAGAGCACGCAAGAAGTCTTGGTCGATGAACATAGCCTCATCATCACCCTTCTCAGAAAGTCTAAGCTGCTCTTGGAAACGCTCGCGCTGATCAATAGGGTCATTAAGCTCTGAGTAAGCATTTGCTAGCTCTTTACCATTAACCATCAACTCAAAACGCTCAGTAAGAGATGGATTGTCGCGATGTATCTTAGTAAGTGGAGACATCTCAACTGGGTAGTCTGTGATGAAAGTTGGCTGAATGTAGCTTCCCTCACACTTCTCACCGAAGATCTCATCGATAAGCTTGCCTTTACCCATAGTATCATCTGCCTCAATGCCAAGGTCAAGACAAACAGCTCTAAGCTGCTCCTCGCTCATACCATTGATGTCGATACCTGTATGATCTTTGATAGCCTCAATCATAGTCACACGCTTAAACGGTGCTTTGAAGCTAATCATATTTTCACCAACTTGAACCTCAGTTGTACCATTCACTTCAAGACAGATACGTTCGATCATCTTCTCTGTGAACTCCATCATCCAGTTGTAATCTTTGTAAGCTACATAAAGCTCCATTACAGTAAACTCTGGGTTGTGAGTACGGTCCATACCTTCGTTACGGAAGTTACGAGAGAATTCATACACACCTTCAAAACCACCAACGATAAGACGTTTTAGGTACAACTCATTAGCGATACGAAGATAAAGCTCCATATCAAGAGTATTGTGATGTGTGATAAATGGACGAGCAGACGCACCACCTGGGATTGGTTGCAATACAGGAGTATCAACTTCTATGTAACCACCAGAGTTCATAACATCACGCATAGTGTTGAACACCTTTGTACGCTTCAAGAAGATATCCTTAACATTCTCGTTTACAGCTAGGTCAACGTATCTCTGACGATAGCGCAACTCTGGATCAGTAAACTCATCATATTTAACACCATCTTTAACCTTCACGATAGGAAGCGGACGAAGAGATTTAGATAGAAGAGTCAACTCCTCAGCGTGTACTGTGATCTCACCCATCTGAGTACGGAACACATGTCCCTTAATACCCACGAAGTCACCAATATCCATCAAACGCTTAAAGACTGTATTGTAAAGCTCTTTATCCTCACCCTTACATATCTCATCGCGTGCTATATATACTTGTATACGGCCCTTTGAGTCTTGAAGCTCAATAAAAGAGGCTTTACCCATGATTCTGCGGCTCATGATACGCCCAGCAATAGATACCTCACGCTTATCAGCCTCGTCTTGAAAGCTATCTTTTATTTCGTCTGTATGTCCTGTAACCACGTACTCAGCAGCAGGGTAAGCTTCAACCCCTAGGTTTTTCAGCTCCTCCAAACTATTTCTACGGATTATTTCCTGTTCGCTTAGTTCTAAGATGTTCATATTATTCATAAAAATATAGTCCTACTTTATCCGGCAAAAATAATAAGATTTATTGATATTATCCTCTTATATGTTGCAAAAGTGGCACTAGATAAGAGCTATCGCGCCACTTTGCAAGATAATTATTCAATATATTAACCTCTATTGTGGAGGAATTGTTATCGCATTACCATCTCTTTCAGCTCTATAGTGAGGTGACATAATCTCAACACCAGCCTCATTGAATGAGTCTTGAATATTTGCATGAAGAGCCGAATAAGTACGAGCCATCTTCTGCGCATCACTAGTATAAGCACAAAGCTGATATGAGACATAGAAATCATCTAGGCTAGTTTGTAACACATATGGCTTTGGCTCCTTAATAATCAAAGGGGTCCTCTCTGCTGCTGAGATAAGTAGCTCATGCACCTGCCTCCAAGGAGCATCGTAGCCAATAGTTACGGTCGTCGATAGGATCAACCCATCATGGAGAGTCTCACTACTATAGTTTACGACATTACTGGATATTAGGGTAGAGTTTGGCACTGTTACAACCTCATTCTTAGGAGTGCGTAGACGAGTAACCACCGGGGTCTTTTCTACAACATCACCAATAAGGTCCCCAACCTTTATTCTATCTCCCAACTTAAACGGTCGCATATAGGTGATAACCATACCTGCTACAATATTAGAGACCACAGAAGATGATCCAAGGGAGAAGACTATACCGATGAAAACAGATGCTCCCTTGAATATCTCACTATCAGAGCCTGGAAGGTAAGGGAATATCATTACCATCATGAAAGCATAGAGTAAGAAGCGGATAATATTAAAGGTTGCCCTAGACCAGTCTGAATAAAAGCCACCAACCTCTAACTTCCCTGACTCTATCTCTCCCATAATATAGCCAAAGAATTTAACTACATACCTAGTAACCAAATATATCACTAAGATGGTCAGTATGTTAGGAATATAGTCAATAAATCCATTAAAGATCTTACTCACTGGAGTCAATATCCACAAGAAAAGCATCTCTGCCCAATGCTCAGTAGCAGGGAAAATACTAAATAGTATCGGCAGAGTGATATATAGCTGTAATAAGTTTATTCCATATCTCAACACCTTGCTAAAGAATAGTACCACCTCTATCTCTTTATGCGAATCAAGAAGTTGATAATCCTTTATCTTAAAACCTTTGAACAGCACACCCTCCTTCTCTATTATGCGCTTATCAACGTAGGTCTTGAATAATCTATTAACACCCCATATTAGAAATATCTGTATTATGATAACCAACAGAGCCAACCCTACCTGCTTTACCCTATTCATAATAGTAGTCTCCGATTGGTATTGAGCTATTGCATCTAGAAGCCTATCCTTATATATATTGGCTAACTCCATACGATCCTTCTCCATCCATATGGCATCACTCTCTGTTACATTTAGAAGAATCGTAGACCCATGCATAATCATTGTACCACCCTCACTAGGTACCAACATTAGCGAGTCGCGCTTAAAATTATACCTCTTGGCAAGATGTAAGATCTTAGCACTACTCCCAGCAGCCCTCTCTTCGGCACTAAATTGAGCAATATTTGTGTATATCTTGCAAATGGTATCATTTACCAGCACCACAGGGACACCCTCAACACCCTTCTTCCTCTCGGCTATAGATTTTACCAATTCAGCTCTCTTAACAGAATCAGCAGCACGTAGGCTTGATAGCTCCCTCTCAAGACGAGCCCTCTCAGAGCGATTAAGACCATCGGCTGCCTGAAGCTGCTTTAGAAGAATATCTTCGCGCAACGAATCCTGCACACGCCTTTTGGCAACCTCGTTCATCAACGAGACTGTCTCCTTCATCAATATTGACTGACTCAACGAGTCTGGTCCTGTTATGGTGTCACTCTGGGAATAACCAACCACAGAAAAAAGCCACACAAACAATAACAACCAAGCTTTTCTATTCATAAATATATTATTCTCTTTTTTCTAAAGAAACAAATCAATTGATTTAAAGTTTATAGCTTGTTGATAAAGATTAAACAAAGTCATTAATGGACTATAAATAAAAAAGAGCCAACATATTATATTACTGTATTAGTAACATAATATGTTAGCTCCAAGAACCTTCTACTTATCTACTTTGATCACCCCCTTTACAAGATCAACAATATCCTCAATTCTAGCAGCAACAGTGCTCGAAGCAGGGTTAATTAGATCACTAAGTTCCATACTCCTTGAGCGATGTTGAACTGGGTATATTAGAATAAAGTTAGAGTCCTTAAAGTAGTTATTTACATAAAATGGAATCTTCTCCATGTTCTCATCATAGGATGGATTCTGCTTCTTACTTAACACAAAAATCAATCCATCATCTTTGCGAATATCCTTTGAGATAATAAGCATATCACTATAGTGAGTGAAGTTATTTATCGTAAGCTTAACAGGGATAGCTTCATTGAGGGCCTCGATCACTCCTCTAGTGGTTTTGTTAGCATATACAACAGCCTCAGCTCCCGTAGAGCGAAGCATGGTCCAAAGGCTCACGAACCATAACCTAAAGCCAAACTCTTGCTCCGCATCTGGTGGAATCACTATGATATGTCTTTTAATTGTATGTATAGGTTGATGTAGCCCATATATATATATCGTGATATTACTACTACTTATTATTGTTTCAATTGAGCGACTTAACCCAGCATCATGAGCATACCTATCCTTGTCCACACCAACAACCAAGTCTGTCATCTCATGCTCCCGCACCAAGTTTAGAATACCATTACTATAATCTGTGTCATACCTTAGATGGGTATTTATAAGCCTATCTGCAGCAGAAGCATACTGCACTGAGTTCTCAAAGATTCGCTTGGCATTATCTCTAGAAGCAGCTATATCACCGTTTGTATCAATAATATTGGCAACTGATACATGATCATTACTATCACCAGAAAGAAGATATGCTAATGCTATAAGCTCTTCTGCATTGCTTGGATTACGAACAGGTACAAGGATGTTAGAGATATCACTATCATCATCACTATCGATATCAACCTGCTCGACGAATGCAATCTTCTGTGCACCTCGCTGTGCTGCAAAAGAGGCAATTGTACAGGTTATGAATATCATCAAAATGGTACCATTTAGAATGCTATCATCCAATAATCTAATTGGTGAACCATCAGCCTCTGTACCCAAAATAACATTATAACCTACCATTACAGCTGCAAGTGTTGCAGCTGCCTGGGCATTGCTCAAGCCAAAGATAACAGACCTCTCACTTGCAGTATAGCCTAGACTTTTTTGTGTAAAGTATGCTGCTAAATATTTAGAGAGAGTCGCCACCAAAGTCATCACAAATGCTGTAAAGAGTGTATTCCATCCAGATATCAACACCCGATAGTCTATCAACATCCCTACCCCAATCAAGAAAAAAGGAATGAATATTGCATTACCCACAAAGCCTATCCTATTCATCAAAGGCGAAGAGTGTGGTATTAACCTATTGAGTGACAACCCAGAGAGGAAAGCCCCAATGATAGCCTCAATACCTGCTAACTCAGCTAGGGATGCTCCCAGAAAAACCATAACCAATACAAATATATATTGAGAAAGGCCATCTGATACACTCTTGAAGAACAGACGTGCAATTATTGGGAACAGCAGCATCACCACAGCACCGAAGGCCATCACCGATAGAGTCAACTTCACCCAGAAGAGTGTACCTACCTCACCCTTAGTCATACCAACTATTACAGCCAGAACAAGAAGTGCGAGTGTATCGGTAATCATAGTACCACCTATAGTTATTGTCACGGCTCGATTGCGTTTAATACCCAGCTTGGCTATTATAGGATATGCAATTAGAGTGTGGGAAGCAAACATACTTGCTAGTAGCACAGAGGTCATTACCGAGAGCTTCAACACATATATACCTGCCAATATACCCAGTACCATAGGTATTGAGAAGGTCAAAAGACCAAATAGAATACTCTTGCGACTATTCTTGACAAACTCATTAAAGTCTATCTCCAAGCCAGCCAAAAACATAATATACAACAATCCAGCTGTACCCGACAAAATGATGCTACTATCACGTAGGACCAAGTTAAGTCCATTTGGACCTATTACAGCACCAGCTATGATAAGTCCTAAAATATGGGGGATCTTGATACGATTAAGTATCAATGGTGCAAAGAGAATAATAACAAGGATTATTAGAAACTTCAACACGGGATTGCCTATTGGCAGTGTGAGGTCCGAGATCATTAGCATCATCATATCTTCTAAGGTTTTGTGAGGAGATCATACCTATTGCATACACCCCCTCCATGTTACAACAACTCCGAATATCTTCAAGAGCTATTAACTAAACAGTAGTTCTCTCAACTCTACTACAGCATTAAGCTATAATAACAAAGATATAATAAATAATACACAGCTTGCTATTCGTATTGATATTTTTTGTTGTGTGATGAATAATATTGCAAAATGAAAGAGATATATCAACATTTGCAACAAAATGAAACATCAACAACCATCAAGGTTACAAACGAACTCATTATCCTAATAATCAACAATGACCACGTTAACCTAATGATATTTATACATTAGGCTTTAATAGAAGAAGGGGGGGGATTAGGCTTATTATATTATCTAATAACATTTTGAATCACTGATTTAATTGTGTAGTCTCAATATTATATCTACTTTTGTCCCTTTTTTCTATATCAACATCTGCTTGTCTTAGTTCTTTCGCTACTATCTCAGTTGAAGATAGTGATGAATCACTACTGCTTAGCATTGGGTTAATTGAAGAGAGTCAGTTTTCTATTTATCAAATAATATCCAATATGGGAAAAGAGTCGTATGATGAGGGTGCAATCTATGATGCACGATTGTTGGGAAGGTCAAAAGTTGTGTTGCTTGGTTTACAACACATGTTTGCAATGTTTGGGGCCACGGTACTGGTTCCAGCCATCACGGGGCTATCAGTCTCGGCAACGTTACTATTCGCTGGTTTGGGCACACTGCTCTTTCATGTATTAACGCGCTATAAAGTACCAGCCTTTCTTGGCTCATCATTTGCCTTTCTTGGTGGATATAGTACTGTAGTTACTCTAGGTAAAGAGTATGGGCTATCTCAACAAGAGGCACTACCCTACGGCTGTTTGGCTATATTTGTAGCAAGCCTTGTATACTTTCTTGTGGCCTTTCTTATTAAGAGCTACGGAACAAGTAAAGTTATGAAGTTCTTCCCACCAATTGTTACAGGACCAATTATCATGAGCATCGGTCTAACCCTTTCGGGTACAGCCATTGCAAGTTGTGAATCAAATTGGCACATTGCGCTTGTAGCAATAGTAATGGTTATTGTATGCAACATCTGGGGTAAAGGAATGATAAAGATTATCCCAATTCTTCTAGGAGTCATCTCCTCTTATCTAGTTGCCACTCTCTTAGGCGAGGTTGACTTCACAACCGTCGTGGCAGCTCCTTGGATAGGCCTCCCTGTTCGCGAACAGGATACAGTACTACCCATTCTTCGCAATCCTAACTGGTCACTTATTATCGCTTCGGTACTTACCATCGTACCAATCACACTAGCTACTATTGTAGAACACATCGGTGACATGTGTGCCATCTCCTCTACAGTTGGGAAAAACTACTTATTAAATCCGGGTCTACACCGTACCCTAATGGGCGATGGAGTAGCAACAGCCCTAGCCTCACTCTTTGGCGCTCCAGCCAACACAACCTACGGCGAGAATACAGGAGTACTCAACCTAACAAGAGTATTCGATCCTTTCGTTATTCGTCTTGCCGCTATCTTTGCTATTATCTTTTCATTCAGTCCTAAGTTTGCTGCCTTGGTGAGTGCAATGCCTGCTGCCACTATGGGGGGCGTATCGTTGGTTCTTTATGGTATGATATCTGCGGTTGGTGTTCGCAATGTTGTTGAGAATCAAGTAGACTTCTCGAAACCACGCAATGTTATTGTTGCTGCACTAATCTTAGTATTAGCTATCGGCGTACAGTACGGTACAGAAAGCTCATCCATCCATATTGGCTTTACATCACTCTCTGGCTTGGCAATAGCTGCACTAGTCGGGATCACACTTAATGCCATCTTACCTGGTAAGGATTACGAATTTGGCAAGAACGAGAAAGGTGACCAATCGGCTAATCTAGAACTTTAATTGTAACTAACCTGATAATTAATAGTATTAAACAACTTATTTATGAAGAGAGTAGTATTGTTGCTATTTGGCTTATTGACATTGAGCCTTGCATCTGCGCAAAACATTCAGTTGCACCACGACTTTGGTAGAATGATGTATGACGATCTATCAAAAGAAAAAGGAGACAGGGCACCACTTACAGCCACAATTGAGATGTTCAAACCAGATCGCTGGGGAAGCACATTCTTCTTTGTTGACTTAGACTTCAATGAGAAGGTTACTGGTGGATATTTCGAGATTGCTAGGGAGTTAAACTTCTGGAAAGAGTCTAAATTGAATTGGCTATCAATGCACCTAGAGTATAACGGAGGGATGAATGCTGCAGTAAGTTCATACAATAACGCTTGGCTTGCTGGTCCAACCTATTCTGGACACAATGCAGATTACTCAAAGACATGGTCTGTGAGTTTGATGTATAAGTACATACCAGGAACAATAGGGTTAGATGACAAAAAGGATGAGCACAACTTCCAGCTAACTGGGGTTTGGAACATACACTTTGCCAAAGGTTGGATGACCTTCAACGGTTTTGTAGACTTCTGGCGTGAAAGCCGACCATGGCTTAACTCTGAGTATATCTTCCTTTGCGAACCACAATTGTGGGTTAACATGAACAAGATAAAGGGACTTAAGGATGTTAATCTAAGCTTTGGTAGCGAAGTAGAGATATCAAATAACTTCGTAGGTAAAGGTGCATACTGCATCCCTACTCTAGCTGCAAAATGGACTTTTTGATTATAAACGTTTATAATATACAACTGCATCATGCTAAAGAAACTTTTTGGGTTTGATCCTTCCAAACACTCAATGAAGACAGAGATACTAGCTGGTATCACTACCTTCCTAACAATGTCATATATCTTGGCTGTAAACCCAAATCTATTCGCTCTCTGCGGAATGCCTGAGGGTGCTGTCTTTACAGCAACAGCTCTTGCTGCCATTGTCGGCACACTCATCATCTCAACACTAGCAAAACTACCATTTGGACTTGCTCCAGGGATGGGTCTGACTGCATTCTTTGTGTTTACAGTATGTCTAAGCATGGGTTACAGTTGGCAGTTTGCATTGACTGCCATACTTATTGAGGGCTTTATCTTTGTACTACTAACCATAACAAACCTTCGAGAAGCAATTCTTCACGCCATACCTGTCACACTCAAGCATGCCATAGGTGCAGGTATTGGTCTCTTCATAGCATTCATAGGTTTGAAGAATGCTGGGTTAGTTGTAAGTAATGAGTCAACACTTGTAACCCTTGGAGATATTACAGCAGGAACAGGATTATTGGCTGTTATTGGTTTGGCTATAACCTCAGTGTTAGTTACAAAAAATGTACGCGGCTCCCTTCTTATTGGTATCCTTTTAACTACAGCTATTGGTATACCTATGGGTCTAACCCAATACAATGGTTTGGTATCTGCACCTCAATCTATTGAGCCAATCTTCATGCAGTTTGAGTGGGATCAGATATTCTCTCTTAACATGGTTGTAATTGTATTTACTTTCCTCTTTGTAGATATGTTTGACACAATTGGAACCATAGTTGGTGTAGCTACTAAGGCTAATATGATGAAGCCCGACGGTAAGATTCCAGGTATCAAGCAAGCCTTCATGGCAGATGCTATTGCGACAATTGCTGGTGCATGCTTTGGGACATCAACAACTACAGTATATGTAGAGAGTGCTGCAGGAGTAGCTCAAGGAGGACGAACAGGGTTAACTGCATTAACCATAGCTATATGCTTTGCAATATCACTTTTCTTTTCTCCACTATTTATTGCTATACCAGCATCAGCTACAGCACCTGTACTGATAATCGTTGGATTATTCATGATGACACCAATCAAGATGATAGATTTTGACAGATTCTCTGAATCTATCCCTGCCTTCATTTGCGTGGTTATGATGCCTCTAACATTCTCTATCTCAAATGGAATATTGCTGGGTATGATAAGCTATGTTGTCATCAACGTACTTTGTGGCAAATTCAAGAAGATAAACTTAACGATGTATATACTTGCTATACTCTTTATTCTAAAATACATCTTCATCTAATATTTCTACAATATTAAATACGACAAATAAAAAGAATCACAATCACTACTCTTCTAATTGAATAGTGATTGTGATTCTTTTTTATATTTATAATCGAGTAAAACCAGATAAATAACTCCCTCCTACTCCTGAACCTCAGACTCTACCTTCACCTTGGATAATACCTTCTTGAGATAGTACTTCTCAAAACTACTGTCTGCCAAAGGGTTGTCAATAGTAACGATCTTAACTATTAATCACATTGATGATTTAGTCACTCTCTATTATTAATCGAAAGAGGTATATATGTGACGAGAGAGATTGACAGTAATAAACTTAAACTAACAATCTCTCTCATCTTATATTTGATTCACTAAAATGATACTACTGTCCTTCCCCATAACATACGCAATGGCATTGGGTAATACTGTGTACTCTCGTAATAGGCATTGAATATATTGTCCATTCTTAAGGAGAAGTTCAACTTTATGCCGCGTGGAAGCTTTAGGTTGTAACCAATCTCTGCATTATGAGTCGTGTATGCATTTGTCTGGTATGACTCATCCGAACTCGTAAACCTCTTATCTGTATATGATATAAGATATGAGAACCATGCTTTATCCTTATAATCTACTCTGTAGTTTAGATTCCACTTATGACGAGGAATGTATGGGAGCTGTCTACCTTGAGTCTTTTCGCTTCGGTTACTATTGTTTGTTGATAGTGCTAGAGCATAATTACCTCCTAATTGATGGTATGTATTACCCCATTTATGCTTTACATTGGAGTTTATCTCCACCCCACGAGAGCGCACTTTATCAAAGTTTACAGGCTCCCAAATTGCACCACTCCCTTTTGGAATCCACATAATCCAGTTACTTATATCCATATGATAGAATGTGGCCTCAAGTAGTAAGCTGCTATTTCCCCAACGAGGATTAGAGATGAGTCCTATATCTGAAGAAAATCCTTTCTCTGGTTTAAGATCTGGATTACCTCCAGGATTCCAATATAGATCATTTAATGTAGGTATACGGTAGTTATACCCATTTGAAACCTTCAGGGTCAGATACTCGGGTATTACTCTATATCTAGCAGAAAGATTATATATAGCAGAAAGATCATTATCAGTTAAGAATCCGGTTGTTTGGGCATCTATATGCAGATATTGTGTAGCCTTAAATGTTGCAAACAACTTAAGTGATGTTGTGTTTCTACTCTTACTCCCCCCCTCGTAGTTGTCTGAGGTAACTTGGTCGTGACGATATGTGAGAAGTGCCTGGAGGGGGACTCTACGAAAACCGTTATAGTTATAGGTGGCTTTTGTCACAATACTATTGCTAATACTCTGGCTATAATCATTTCCATAATCACCCATAATCTTCTCATATTCTCTATCCTCCCGTAGATATGCGGCGGTTAGATTTAGTTTATGTTCAGAACGAGCAAGGTCGTAACTAAGTAAAGATCGAATATTTGATGTCCGTGTCTGCTCACTCGCCGTTACGTTAACTATGGTAGATTGTGGAAGAGATCTATCATCAAACTGCCACCAAGCAATAGCCTTTAGTTTATCACCTTTGGATGTTTTATAATATATCTCTTGCATTGCCCCAGCTTGTTTATAGTCAGCCTCTCGTCTACGCTCATAGAATGGGTCTTTACTATATACCTTATTCAAATAGCGATAGTTATTTTCTGACTCTTGATAATATCCACGGCTAGTGATGTTTACTCTTCCTAACTTTGCTCTTATTGTAGCTGCACCCGTGTATGTCTCATTTGATGCAACCTCACTTAGAATAGTTGCAGAAAAGGGCTTATCGCTACTATACTCATTTGAGAAGTTAACGCTCCCCCCTAGAGCACCGCTACCATCCTCCTGAGCAGCCGTACCATGTGTTATAGATGCTTGATCTACAAAGTAAATTGGCACCTGTGAGAAGTCAAAACTCCCTATTTGGGCAGAGTTTATTGATATTCCATTCCATAACACTTGTGTATGAGAGGAGGAGGTACCCCTAAATGATGCAGTAGCAAGGGCACCTTGCCCCATACTCTTGATATATAGTGAGCTGTTCTCATTGAGAAGCTCAGAGAGAGATTTGGTCAGATTACGCTCTAGACTCCTTGTCTCTATCTCTGTTACACGAGCACCTACAGCCTCCTCGCTCTTCTTCTTGTTAGCTGTTACACTAACCTCCTCTATTTTGTGTGTCTTATCAGTTATCCCTTGTGCTAGAATGGATAGTGATGATGCTAGTAATGTTACTAACGCTATATATCGCATAGTCTAATATATAAAAATGGTGTGGCGAGGCTTGAGACCTCGCCACACTTTTACTATGTGTTCTTGTTACTTGAAGTATATGAAGTGTGGGAATATACCAGCTTCAAAGAGTTGTATCTCATTTCCTGTTTTTGGATCATACTCATAGATATCACCTCGTGATAGCTCACCGTACATAACCTCATTTAAGAATACAGTATTCTCTTTTGATATACCCATATAGTAAACAGTCTTCTTGTTATCTCTATCAATATTGATGATAGGTTCACTAGGCTTAATTGGGCTGTCTACATCGATAGTATATACCTTACGAGCTGAGTTAAAGTATATAGTTGATAGGTCTGGTGAAATATCAATACACCCTACCCACTCGTTGATGCCCAAACCCGTAACATCAATCTCATGAACTGTCTGTTCTGTCTCAGGATCAATACAAATGATATAGTTTCTATCTTTATAAGTATCACTATCTAAGAACCAAGTCATAGCCCATATACGATTGTACTTATCAAGAACTAACTTCGAGAAGTCAACTAACTGTACAAGTCTACCATTTCCACTTGGTAGTAGCTCTGTTTGGTAACGAAGTCTTCGGAATCCGTCCTTTGTGATATTATTCATATCAAAGATCCAGAAGTTATCACCACCAACAAATAATTTATTATTTACCACCTGGCTTTGGAATGATCTATAACCCAACTTAAAGCTACGTCTTATAACATTTCTATCTGACCCATGATTTATGTCCATAATAGCTACCTCTCCAGATGACTTCTGATTAGTCACGAATATTGAATCTCCGCCAAGGTGAGTCACATACATTGGAATCATATTATTGAGCCCAATTGACATTGTCTCTACAGACTTATATGTATCAACCTCGAACACCTCAATTTTCTTTGAGTTGTTTAGTGGCACATAGTAGTAGTCCCCAATACGAGTCATAGACTGAGCTACATCACCCATAGGTCTATCATTGATACGTCTGAATACATCTTGTTCTACATTACCCCATGTTGTAAGAGTTGTAAGTGATGATGTTCCATAGCCGAACTGCCCCTCATTGACTATAATAGCGCGTAGTCTTTCCGCATTAGGATCTCCATTATCCTCTTCAGTAGGAGGAAGCACTGGTTCTTTCACATCAAGATCATCACTACATCCAACAAGAAATAGGGATGCAGAAAGCAGCGAAGCAAAAAGGATTGTTTTTTTTGTCATAAGTAAAGCATTAATTATTAAAAAAATAAGTAACGCCTCGACGTGGGAATGGTGTATAGAAAAGATATGTTTTTCTTATACCAAGCTTTCACCCGAAGCATTGAGTAATTATTAGTGAAAGTTGGCAGGTCTTCTGGCTACCTCAATTATACGCCTTCCCATTTAAGAATTAAACAGTGGCTCTGTTGTATAATCATTTGCGAGGATTACAGCTGCGGGTACAGCTCCGAAATCTAATCGGATTCCCTTTTAAACACGGTATAGGGCCTATATCGTGTTACCAATTTCGGCACAAATGTATGAAAGATTTTCTATTTACCACTCATCAATTGAGAATGATTTTAAATATTTATTTAGTGGTATTATATAAAAAGAGAAAGAGAGAAGTAGTCCTTATGGATTACTTCTCTCTTTCTCAATATCATAGCTTAAATCTATTTATAGATTACTCAGCACTCTCTTCTGGTGCACTACCCCAAGAAGCAGCGGCCAGACGTCTGTATGTATTATAACGCCATTTAGCATTCTCCTCAGCCGCAGCAAATAGCTCAGCAGCCTCTTTAGGGAACTGCTTAGCCAATGAAGCATAGCGAACCTCTCCCTTAAGGAAGTCTTGGAATAGCTCCCACTTAGGCTCTTTAGAGTCGAACTGGAATGGATTTTTACCCTCTGCCTCCAATGCTGGATTATATCTCCAAAGGTGCCAGTAACCACACTCAAGAGCTTTACCACCCTCAGCTTGTGATTTACCCATACCTGCACGAAGACCGTGAGCGATACATGGTGAGTATGCGATAACCAATGATGGTCCATCATATGCTTCAGCCTCACGAATAGCTTTCAATGTCTGTGCATGATCACCACCCATATCAATCTGAGCTACATATACATAACCATAGGTTGATGCAATAAGACCAAGGTCTTTCTTACGAATCTTCTTACCTGAAGCAGCAAATTTAGCAACAGCACCTACTGGTGTTGACTTAGAAGACTGACCACCAGTATTTGAGTAAACCTCTGTATCTACAACAAGAACGTTTACATTCTTACCTGAAGCTAACACGTGGTCAAGACCACCGAAGCCGATATCGTAAGCCCATCCGTCTCCACCAATAATCCACTGAGACTTCTTGATGATATATTGAGTAAGGCCTGCAAGCTCTTTGCAAATATCACAATCACAAGCCTTAACCAAAGGAGTGATCTTAGCCTCAAGCTCAACTGTCTTGTCAGCATCTTCGCGGTTTTCTATCCATTCAGCAAATAGAGCTTTCATCTCATCAGAGCAGCAATCGCTAGCGATACCCTCTTTCATCAGACGCTCAACACGTGCACGCATGTTCTCAACAGCGATTGACATACCCAATCCAAACTCTGCATTATCTTCGAAAAGTGAGTTAGCCCAAGCTGGACCACGACCTTTTTCATTTTTAGTATATGGAGTTGAAGGAGCTGATCCTGAATAGATAGAAGTACAACCAGTAGCATTAGCAATCATCTGACGATCACCAAAAAGTTGAGAGATCAACTTAACATATGGAGTCTCACCACAACCAGCACAAGCACCCGAGAACTCGAATAGTGGAGTTGCGAACTGTGAGTTCTTAACGTTAGCTTTCACATCAACTAGATGCTGCTTAGATGCAACCTCAGTGATACAGAAATCCCAATTCTCTTGGTTTGGCATCTGTTCTTGGATAGGAACCATCTCAAGAGCTTTACCATTCTTGTTACCTGGACAAACATCTGGGCAGTTACCACAACCCATACAGTCAAGAACATCAACCTGAATACGGAACTGCATATCAGCGAACTGCTTACCTACAGCCTTGATTGTATTTAAGCCCTTAGGTGCTTTTGCTTGCTCCTCTTGGTCAAGAACGAATGGACGGATTGAAGCGTGAGGACAAACGTAAGCACATTTGTTACACTGTATACAGTTCTCTGCTTTCCAAACTGGAACGAAAGCAGCTACACCACGCTTATCATAAGCTGCTGTACCTTGCTCCCAAGTACCATCTTCGCGACCTTTAAATGCCGAAACAGGAAGGTCATCACCAATCTGTGCATTAATAGGACGAACTACATTCTTCACGAAGTCTGGTGCAGGTGTGTGTTCTAGCTCAAAGTTTGAATCAATATTAGCCCATTCAGCTGGTATCTCAACCTTGATGACATCACCACCACGATCAACAGCTGCGAAGTTCATGTTAACGATATTCTCACCTTTGATTCCGTAAGACTTAACAATAGCCTTTTTCATCTGCTCTACAGCCAATTCAAAAGGAATCACCCCTGTAATTTTGAAGAATGCAGACTGAAGGATAGTGTTAGTACGGTTACCTAGACCAATCTCTGCTGCAATAGCAGTAGCATTGATAATATAAAGGCTGATATTGTTTTTTGCAAGGTATGCCTTAATAAACTCCGGAAGATTTCTCTTTGTATCTTCAACACTCCATGGAGAGTTCAACAAAAGAGTACCATTCTTCTTCAAACCACGAGTCACATCATACAAACGAAGGTATGCAGGAACGTGACAAGCAACGAAGTCAGGAGTATTTACCAAGTAAGTAGAGCGGATAGGTTTGTCACCAAAACGAAGGTGAGAACATGTAAAACCACCCGACTTCTTAGAGTCATAAGCAAAGTATGCTTGGCTATATTTGTCGGTGTTATCACCGATAATTTTAATAGAGTTTTTGTTAGCACCAACTGTACCGTCAGCACCTAAACCATAGAACTTAGCCTCAAAAGTACCATCACCCAATACAATCTCCTCTTTCTTTGGTAGAGATGTGAATGTTACATCATCAACTATACCAATAGTGAATTGATTTTTTGGTTCAGGCAACTCAAGATTCTCATATACACCTACGATCTGTGCTGGAGTTGTATCTTTTGAAGATAGACCATAACGACCACCAACAATGATTGGAGCATTTGGTTTACCATAGAATACATCCTTAACATCTAGGTACAATGGTTCGCCTGTAGCACCTGGCTCTTTTGTACGATCAAGTACAGCCACACGCTTAACGCTCTTAGGCATTGCCGATAAGAAGTGTTTAGCTGAGAATGGACGATACAAGTGAACTGCCAAAAGACCAACTTTTTTGCCCTGTTGAGCCAAATAGTCGATAGCCTCACGAATAGCTTCAGTAACTGAACCCATTGCAATGATAACGTTCTCTGCATCTTCAGCACCGTAGTAGTCAAATAGACCATATTTACGACCTGTGATAGCCGAGATTTTTTCCATATACTTCTCTACCATTGCAGGAACTGCATCATAGAAAGGATTACAAGCCTCACGAGCTTGGAAGTATACATCAGGGTTTTGTGCCATACCACGAGCAACTGCGTTCTCTGGGTTAATAGCACGAGCTCTAAACTCAGCAAGAGCTTTACGGTCTAAAAGTGGTTCAAGATCTTCGCTGTCAACAACTTCAATCTTCTGAATCTCATGAGAAGTACGGAAACCATCAAAGAAATGCACGAATGGCACACGTCCTTCAATAGATGCAAGGTGAGCAACACCTGCAAGATCCATAACCTCTTGAACAGAACCAGTAGCCAACATAGCATAACCTGTCTGACGACAAGCCATAACATCTTGGTGGTCACCAAAAATAGACAAAGCATGAGAAGCCAATGCACGTGCTGATACGTGTATCACACTAGGCAATAGCTCACCTGCCATCTTGTACATGTTTGGAATCATCAACAACAGACCTTGCGATGCAGTATAGGTCGTTGTTAGTGCACCAGCTTGAAGAGAACCGTGAACTGCACCTGCAGCACCCGCTTCTGATTGCATCTCTTCAACACGTACAGTCTCCCCGAAAATGTTTTTTCTACCTGCAGCAGCCCATTCATCAACATACTCAGCCATCGTTGAAGATGGTGTAATTGGGTAGATAGCTGCCACCTCACTGAACATATACGAGATATGTGCAGCGGCTTGGTTACCATCGCAGGTTAAAAATTTCTTTTGCTTAGTCATAGAGTTTTTTTAATTAGTGGGGAGTAGTCCCCTCATTTAGTGTTTATTTATAAGTCTCTTTATTTAATATAGAAATCCAAATAGCCACAATGGTATTATATTATCTGATCCAACCTCTATTGTATCTTGTGCGTAATACCAATCAGGGTTTATCCTACCCTTAATCTGTTCTCCATCTATCCTAAAGTTCCACTTACCATTGACTAAGAAGTGAGCATTCTTTGCTCCAACATTCAGCTTATTATCCTTATAAAGGACATTATAAAAGAATGTCTCGCGCTGTAGCTGTTCATCTACTTGATTCATTTGTAGAGGATACATAATGTTGGTATTATGTAGGTATACTTGAGCTGGTTTTTTAGGATACTCTTCACCCAAGGGATATAACATATTAATCAACCTAGCGTCCTGTAGATATTTTATATAGTTCATCACAGTTGCCCGTGAGGTATTAATCTCATTACTAAGCTGGCTAATATTGAGGGTTGTTGTACCGCTATTCGCCAATAGATAAAGTAACTTTCTAATCCTGTGATAATATGAGACTTCAATCTGCTTCAAGAAGAAGATATCGCCCTCTATCATCATATTCAACGTCTTAAGCAGATTCTCCGAGAAGTTTCTCTGTTCAAGAAAGAAGGGATAGAATCCATGATGTAGATAGTCTTGAAGATATGCCAGAGGCTTAACCCTTGAAGTAATATCTTTGGCTATAGAGACATGATTCTCTAATATCTCATCTAACGTATATGAAGGAAAACTCTCACCAGACATTAGATTCAAGAACTCACGAAAAGAGAAACCTCGAAGGAAGTATGGATCTACAATACCAGAAAGAAGAGGGTTCTCTTCCTTTATACGCATAGCCGATGGTCCTGCAAAGATCACCTGCAATCCAGGGATTGAGTCATAACAATAGCGTAGAGCTTTTGACCAATCGGGGTATTTAAAGATCTGATCAATTAATAAGACCTTTCCTCCCTTTCGGTAAAACTCCTCAGCAAAATCCTCCAATGTTCGACAAGTAAAGTAAAAATGGTTCATATTTACATATAAACAGGACTTGTCATTTCCGTAGTACTCTTTGGCATACTGCAATAAAAACGTAGTTTTCCCTACCCCACGAGTCCCTTTTACACCGATTAGACGGCTACTCCAATCTATCTCGGTCATTAGGTCTCGTTTGACAGGCGATTCTATGCGATCTACCAAATATCTATGTGTTCTAATAAATGAATCCACGTATATCGTTGTTTGAAATATCGTCGCAAATGTATACAATTTTACTATTTTTGCAAAGTTGAGATTGCATTTTTGCACTGAATTATCAAAAATAATATACTAAACTAATAATTATCTACTATTTAAGGTGTAGATAAGAAATCAAAAGCGATACCTTTGTACCCATTATTAAGCGAATTAACTATGAACAATAGACAACTTGACCGCTCTACAGCACCAGCTATACAAATGTTAGATAATATATCTTTCAATGTAGCTGAGCCAATAATATTGCCTAACGGTATAGAATTATACCTAATAGAACAGGGCGAAAAAGAGGTTAGTAGAATAGACTTCCTTTTCTCATCAGGGAAATGGGATCAACTATCACCACTTACAGCCACATTCTCAAATATGCTCCTCAAGGAGGGGACACAATCCTTCTCTTCTTCAGAGATTGCCGAACGACTGGACTACCTAGGTGCGTGGATACAGCCTTCAGTAACACAACACAACAGCTACTTGACTGTATACTCACTCAACAAACACTTCTCATCGGTGATACCAATAATAGAGTCTATGCTAAAAGAGCCTCTATTCCCAGAGAATGAGTTCAACATCTTCAGAAACAGACAAAAAGAGCAGTACATGGTTGAACTCCAAAAGGTTCAGATATTAGCTCTTCATGCATCACTTGAACAAGTATATGGTAAAGGTCACCCATACGGAGCTCACGCCGAATTAGATACATTTGACAATCTAAACCTTGAGTTAGTTCGTGACTACTACCGTAGATGTTACCGCTCAGGCAACTGCAAGATTATCGTTACAGGTAGACCTACACAAGAGATGATAGATAATATATCTTCTCGCTTTGGCACATCAATCTGGCAACACCAATCAGAAGGATTTGAGACAAAAGAGGCTATTATTAACCCCTCTACTGATAAATCAATCTTCATTGAGAAGAGCGATGCACAACAAGCAGCAGTAAGAATAACATCATCGGCAGTAAATCGCAATCACGAGGACTACAATGGATTCCGTGTACTAAACACTATCTTCGGAGGTTACTTTGGTAGCCGACTAATGGAGAATATACGCGAGGAGAAAGGATATACCTACGGAATAGGCTCAGCTGTCTCTGCAAATAGATATGGAGCTCACTTTGTTATTAACACGCAGACTGGTAACGAATATGTTAATGCAGTTATTCAAGAGTGCTTCAATGAGATGCAGAAACTTAGAGATGAGAAGGTAGGCGAACAAGAACTTAACACGGTAAAATGCTACCTTATGGGTGAGATGGCCCGCATGTTCGATGGTCCTTTCGCCACGGCTGATGCTCAAGTCTCATTAATGGCAAACAACCTGGATTCTAATTACTACCAAAGACAAATTGAGACGATTAGAACCATTACAGCTGATGATATTCAAGCTCTAGCAAATAAATACCTCAAGGAGGAGATATTCTATATTGCTGCTGCTGGGAAAAGATAAAATACCATTAAATAGAAAGGCACTCTTTGCTTATTGCAAAGAGTGCCTTTCTATTTAATAATCTGACAATTATATCTTACTTGATAAGTGATCTTATTACCTCAACAACACGAGCTAAATCATCCTCACTCAACATCGGATGAGAAGGTAGACATAGTCCATTTTCAAACAACTCCTCTGCCACACCAGAACCATAATACGGTGCTGACTCAAACACAGGCTGCATATGCATAGGCTTCCACAATGGACGACTCTCAATATTCTGATCATTCAATGCCACTCTAATATCCTCACGAGTAACCCCGCCACTCAATTTTGGATCTATTAGTATGCTTGTCAACCAATAGTTTGAGAAATACTCTGCTGATGGCTCAGATTGGAATGTGATACCCTTAACATCCTTAAGAGCCTCTCTATACCACATATTGATAGCACGACGTTTCTCAACATGCTCCTCAAGCACCATCATCTGACCTCTACCAATACCAGCACAGATATTACTCATTCTGTAGTTATACCCTATTCTTGTATGCTGATAATGAGGCGCATTGTCTCTAGCCTGAGTAGCAAGAAACATAGTCTCAGCCTTACACTCTGATGATCCAGACACAAGAGCCCCACCACCTGAGGTAGTAATAATCTTGTTGCCATTAAAGGAGAGAACACCAAATCTACCAAAAGCTCCACAAGACACACCTTTATAGAATGAGCCAAGAGCCTCAGCAGCATCTTCAACTACTGGAATGTCATAGCGAGAAGCAACCTCAATAATTCTATCCATTTTAGCTGGCATACCATAAAGATGAACAGGGATTATAGCCTTAGGTTTTTTGCCTGTAACAGCAATACGATCTTTAATAGCTTCCTCAAGAGCCTCAGGTGACATATTCCATGTATCTCTTTCTGAGTCTACATAAACTGGAGTTGCTCCTTGATACACAATCGGATTTGCAGAAGCAGCGAAGGTAAATGACTGACATATCACTTCATCTCCAGCCTTAACACCTAATTGAATTAGCGCTAAATGAAGAGCCGCAGTACCAGCACTAAGAGCCGTCACATGCAGTGGTCCCTTCTCTGCAACCTCATTAATTGAACTTCTTGACAAAAACTTTTCAAGGTCCAACTCAAAACCATCCACATTCGGACCCAAAGGAACTACCCAATTCGTATCAAATGCCTCTTGAATAAACTGCTGCTCTCTTCCACCCATATGTGCCAATGAGAGCCAAATTCTACTATTCATCTACTATATATTTTATTTACGATAAGTAATAATCAATACTTTTACAATTGAACTACGCTGCAAAGATAGATAAATTATTAATTAACAAAAGAAATTTACATATTAGATACCACTACTGATAAGTATCAAAATATTTAGATGAAAAAACTAACATATTTGCTTGTCTTATTGAGAATATATTCTAAATTTGGCCTCTATAGAATAAAAAACTAACCTACAAACATTAATATATATGAACAAGAATGAGGAGCTTTATCTCTACGACAATGAACAGTCATTGAGATTCATTCGCAACTACCTTCCAAAGGAGATATCTGTGAAATACTCTGATGATGATATCTATTATGTTATCGACCTTCTATATAAATATAAAGGAATCTGTACCCAAGAGGAGGATTACAATGAGGAGGTAAACCTTGAACTTGACGAAGTACAACTAACAGAATTTGTAATCTCTCAAGCAAAAGAGGAGAAAAAGGTTACCTTTGTAGACTCAGAGATAATTCATATAATTCGCGGAGAGCTAATGTATGACCAATCTATTGGTCTTACTTGTGAGTAATAGTAATCCGCAATTAATAAAATAACTAACTTCAAACCATTTAACAACAAACGAGATGAGCCAACCAGACAATGAGTATGACGTGGATGTAGCTGTAGAATTTATCCAGAACCACCTTCCACAAGAGCTTAAAGAGAAGTTCTCTAACGATGACATCTACTACATCATCGACACCATCGAGGAGTTTATGGATGATGAGAAGAATTGGAAAGAGGAAGACGAAGAGGCTTTCGAAGAGAATCTTGTTAACTTTGTTATCAAGGAGACTAAAAAAGACGGTATTGGCAACTATACTGCAGAGGAGATACTCTTCGTTATTCAAGCAGAACTTGACTATAGCGAGACTTTAGGCGAGTTCTAAAAAAAGAAAGAGATTAGAGGCGACAAAAATTGATCCTTCGGGAGAAATATTTGTCGCTTTTTTTTGGTTACTTTTGATGCCATAAACTATCAATAGATGAAAACACTACAAGAACTACTTATAAATCGCAGATCAACAAGAGAGTTCCTCGATGAACCTCTAACTCCAGAACAAGTATATGAGTTACTTCAAGCTGCTCTTTTGTCTCCCGCTTCAAAGAGCACTAATGAGTGGTCATTCGTCGTAGTTGATGACAAAAACACACTCGAAGCACTCTCAAGATGCAAGCAACATGGGGCCAAAATGATAGCCAAAGCACCACTTGCAATTGTTGTTTGTGCTGACCCTCGCCTTAACGATGTGTGGATTGAAGACGCATCAATAGCCTCAATATTAATTCAACTTCAAGCCGAAGATCTTGGATTAGGCAGTTGTTGGGTACAACTCCGAAACAGACTCAATGAGTCAGGATTTCCTGCCGAAGATTATGTTAGAGATCTATTAAACATACCCACACCACACCAAATACTATCAATAATTGCTATTGGTAAAAAAGCTAAAGAGAGAGCTCCTCACAATGTAGATGAGCTTGAGTGGGAAAAAGTACACCTTGGACGATGGAGAAGCGAAGAGTAATAAGAGTCGTTCTTATTGGCGCAGGAAACCTTGCCACCCACCTAGCTAATGCCCTAAACAATATTAGTGAGATATCTATTATCCAAGTATATAGTAGAACCAGGGAGTCTGCTGAATCACTGGCTAACACATTAGGTACCAAATGGACGACCTCATTAGAGGAGATAGACAATAGTGCTGACCTAATAATTCTGTCAATAAAAGATGATGCATTGCAAGGAGTAATAAAGAGCATCAATATTACTCGAGCAACTTATATACACACTGCAGGAAGTGTACCTATGGAGATCTTCAATGGTAGTGCAAGCAATTATGGTGTACTCTACCCTCTTCAAACATTCTCTAAGGCAAAAGAGGTTGAGTTCTCAAAAATCCCAATCTTCATTGAAGGCTCATCCCCCGAGGTTCAAGATATGCTTAGTTTTATCTCAAAAAAATTAAGTAGTAAGGTAAGAGTAGCTAGCTCTGAACAACGAAAATATCTCCATCTAGCTGCCGTTTTCGCTTGCAACTTCACGAACCACCTCTTTGCTCAAGCAGCATCTATACTTAACGAGCATGGATTGATGTTTGAAGACATAATACCTCTGATAGATGAAAGTGTATCAAAAATACACACTATTGAACCTCAAAAAGCACAAACAGGACCTGCTGTTCGTGGAGACAATGGAGTTCTTGAGATGCAAAAAAGCCTCTTAAACAACGATATTCAAAAAGAGATATACACTCTTATTAGCAACAGTATACAACAACTAAAAGAGAGACAATGAGCAATATAAACTACGATCTAAAAAAGATCAAAGCACTCCTTTTCGATGTAGATGGTGTTTTATCCTCTGATAATGTGCCTCTTCACCCAAATGGTGAACCCATGAGAATGGTTAACATAAAAGATGGGTACGCCCTACAACTTGCAGCAAGAAGTGGTTATATAGTAGGCATAATCACTGGTGGTAGAACCGAAGCTGTTCGTGTTAGGTTTGAAGGTCTAGGACTACAATATGTATATATGGGAGCTTCAAACAAGGTTGAACAACTTGATGAGTTCATGCAGCTTAGTGGTGTATCTCCTGAAGAGATACTATATATGGGTGACGATATCCCAGACTACAAAGTGATGAATATTGTTGGTCTTCCATGCTGTCCCTCAGATGCTGTACCAGAGATCAAATCTATCGCAAAATACATCTCTCACTACAAAGGTGGAAGTGGTTGCGGTAGGGATGTGATTGAACAGGTAATGAAAGCTCAGGGTAAATGGATGAGTGACGAGGCATTCGGCTGGTAAAAGATAATCCACTAGCAAATAAACTATTGATGATAACAAAAAAGATACTACTTGCCTCAAACTCCCCTCGTCGTCGTGAGATGCTCACAGAATTAGGGATAAACTTTGAGGTTGTAACACTTCCAGATATAGATGAATCATATCCTGACGAACTCGTTGGCGAACAGATCCCATCATATATAGCACAACAAAAAGCTCTTGCATACAGAGATCAATTATCAGACGACTCTATTCTCATCACAGCTGACACAGTTGTGATTCTAGATAATGTAGTCTTTGGAAAACCAACAGACAGAGATGATGCTCACCGTATGCTACGTGAGCTATCTGGTAATACTCACCAGGTAATAACCTCTGTCACTCTATGCAACACCATCAAGAGTCACACCTTTGCCTCTACCACAGAGGTCACATTCGCTGAAATTTCTGACAGTGAAATAGACTACTACATCAACAACTACAAACCCTTCGATAAGGCTGGTGCCTACGGAATACAAGAGTGGATCGGTCTAGTAGCAGTAAAAGGAATCAAAGGCTCCTTTCACAACGTTGTAGGACTACCCATACAGAGACTTTACGAAGAGCTCAAAAAGTTTTAATCAGCTTGATAAAAGCTCACTAGCTAATAATATTTATTCCCGAATCATCTATCAAGAGATGGTTCGGGAATTTTTCAATGCGCGAGATCTACATATTATACCTTCCATTTGTTCATTCCCAAAGAGGCACTCTAGATAACTGAGTTAACAAACCACTCGATTTAACGAATCACTATTAATGAAACGGCGTAAGCGTCTCCGCGATTGTCACTTGTATATAAAAAAGAAGCTAAGATTGATATTTACTAAATCTTAGCTTCTTTCGTCCACTTATCAGGAAGCATATCTCTGTATACTTTGACATCTGTATTTGGAGGTAATGTTCCTGCTTTATTTAATACATCGGTTAGATATTCTAGGAAGTTTATGTTGTTATTCCTACAAGATACAGCAAGAGTATAAAACAATGCACCTCTTTCAGCCCCTTTGTTGCTTCCGAAAAACAAAGAGTTTCGTCTTGATAATGATATGTATCTATTGCATTGCTCTATTCTATTGTTGTCTAAGCTATATAATCCATCGGAGAATATATCAACAAGAGCATTCCACTCAGTTAACATATACTCTACAGCTTTTCCATGATCACTGCTCTTGATATAGTCAAGTGAGTTCTTAATATTTAGCAGCTCTTGTTTTATCTCAGCCATTATTGGCCCAGAGTACTGCGTTCTATATTCTAAGTTCTTCTCAATAGTCCAGTTATTAACTCCTATTTTATGTTTATGCTCAGCTTGATATAATCGATTAATCATATTAACTATATGCTGAGCTTTTGGGTCCTGATTAGCGTCTATAAACTTACGCTTTACATGTTGAAAACAAGCTATTCGTTTTATATCCGGAAATTGATCGGTCTCTAATGCTTTATAAGGTCTGTAAGCATCACTCTGTATTGTCCCTCTATAGTTAGATATTCTTCTATGAAGAGTATCAGCTGATCTAGAGCCATCATCAAAGAAGAAGTGAATCAGTCTATTTGTTTGAGATAGCAAGCCCCATATATACCCCTTCTTACTCCCTTTATCTAGTAAGACTGTATGATAAGACTCATCACCGCTAATATATGGAGATTCCAAAACAGCCATCAGTGATGCTTTATAGAGATTCTCCAGTATACCAGAAGCCTTTTTAAGTAATCCGTGAGCTGTTGATTTTTCTAGCTCGAATCCGCTTTCATTAAAGAACTTTACTATCCTCTCAACACTCATTGAGTATATATAACGAAGTTGTGCTATTCCAGTAATGAATGAACCGTCATAATTAGAGTTGAATATTGGTGCTGCGGGATCTTCACCTCTAACGAGACTACCATCAACTCTACAACAATATACTTTGTATATATGCTTTATAAATCTAGCAGGCTTGTATTCATAGCGAATAACTTCCTGATAGTTCAGCTCGCTACATTTGTCTGGGTTAAAACCTGCTGTATTAGGGTAGCATTCGGTCGTGATAGTCTCTAGGTTATGATGAGCCTTTCTCTTAGCACCATTATTACCCCTTTGTTTTGCAGTAGGAGTGGCAGGTGCTTTAATAGCTTGAGGCGTGGGGTTAACTTGCTTTTCGGATTTATTGGAAATAATCTTTGTAAGACCTTTCACCTGAGCACCCTTATTTACAAGATCTTTATTCTTAGCTAGCAGGGCCTCTTGAAGAGATTCTATCGTAAATGTTAGATCAGTTATCTTTTGGGAGAGATTAGATATTAAAAGATTCTGCTGCTTTTCTCTTAAAGCAGCCTCATTCAATTGCTCCTTTAAAAGCATTATTGTAGAGTCTAATAATTCGATAGTCCGATCTTTTTTCATACCATAACGGTAATAATAAAGATCGGACTATCAAAGAAAAAAACAGACCAAAAACAACCTATATGATTGGCCTACAGTTTATTAGTACTGAATTAGGCAAGCTAAAGCGCTTCCTGCGTCTTACGGATTTCAATGAGACCCCTCTCATAATAAAAGAGAACGTATCCCAGCTTAGCTCATAACTATTTGTAGCTTGGTTAAAACAAGGTTCTTCAAATGATCCCTCTTCAAGTACCTTTTGATAAAGAATAAATCCGTCATCATCCCACCTTAGTAGCTTTACGGTTTTTCTAGTTTTAGAGAAAAATATGAATACATCACCTGAAACTGGTGACAACCCCATCTCTGCTTTTACTACATTATAAAGTCCATTAATACCTTTTCTCATATCAACATATTTCTGACAAAGAAAATATCTTACATTACCATCTAATCCAAACATTTATACAGCCTCCGAGTTATAGTTATTAATAAAATCAGTCAAAGCATTTACTGAGGCCTGCTTTATTGTAACACATATACCATCTGGAAATGTTATAGATATTCCAGAAAGCTCATCTGATCGCCAGCTTATAGATTCTTGTGGATGGATAGGTGCAAATGTTTGATTAGATAATGATTTAGGTAAAATAGGAGTACTATTTCTCTCTTTAGTGATTTTAAACTTTAAGGGATTGATATCATATAATGAAATTCCTTTCCTAGAGAGCCAGGCTGTCATAGCTGGGTAATTAATATGCCTATCAATACAAAAATCTCGTAATGTAATAGACTCTCTATTGCTACGCCTCTCTATAAATTGAGCTAATGTTAACTCATAACGTTCTGATGCATTCATAGGTTGTAATTTTATGACCGCAAAGTTATAGTGGAGAAATATTGTATCAAATAGACAATCGCGGAGACGCTTACTCTATATTTAGTAGCAAAAATGTTAAGAATCAAGTGTAAGAGGAGTAAATTCATGGTCATTAAAAATCTTAAGTAGCTTATTCTAAACATCGATAATAGCACCAAGAAAGCACCCTCATTTATCCCACTTAGTCTCATTTTTAAACGAAAAAACATATCTTTGTATGAGAATACATTTTATCAAATCACGACGATAAAAAGATATCTGGCTAAGAAAGCAACAAATTAAATGATATGGCAATAACAGGTAATAATTTCGACGAATATATCCGTCAGGGAGAACCTCAGCAAAAAGAAAGAGGTGTTGCCTGGCAGACTGCAATCGGATTGCAGGCTGTTGACGGTTTGACTCCTTCGGACTATCTGATCCAAACGGCACGTGCACATATCGAAGGAGATATAACCATCGACGAAGCAAAAGCTAGAGTAGACAGCTATTACAAGTCGAAACCAATTGCCTCAGAAGATCAGAAGCGTACGGAAGAAGCAGATAAGGTTTCGACACGAATTGCCGAACTACTTTCTGAGAATACGTTTAATCTCTCGCCAGTTGAATATATTTCTCTCCATAAACGACTATTTGAAGGCTTATACCCTTTTGCTGGGCAGATAAGGGATTATAATATTTCGAAGAAAGAGTGGGTTTTGAATGATGAAAGCGTCATTTATGGAGATGCTATGAATCTAAAAGAGACGCTCGCATACGATCTTTCGCTAGAGAAACAATTCAGTTATAGAAATCTCAATATAGAAGAAATAGTAAGGCATGTAAGTATATTTGCCTCTGACCTTTGGCAAATACACCCTTTCGGAGAGGAAATACCCGTACAACAGCTCTATTTACAATTAAATATCTGCGTACTCTTGGTTTTGATGTAAATAATGACACATTTGCCCTTCATTCTTGGTATTTCAGAAATGCTTTAGTTAGAGCAAATTACACACATGTAAGATCAGGGATTTTTGCCACGACTGAGTACCTAGAGTTATTCTTCCGAAATCTATTGATGAATGAATCAAATGAACTTAAAAATAGGGATTTACGAGTGTATGTCGGAGAATTATCTGTAAATAAGAGCAAAAATGTCGGAGAAAAAAGGGTGAAACGACAGATAATTGTCGGAGAAATGTCGGAGAAATGTCGGAGAAAAAACAGCTTATTTTAAAGCTAATCGAGAACAATAACAAAATATCGGCCAAAGAGCTGGCAGCAGAGCTAGATGTAACCTCCCGAACTATTGAGCGAGAATTGCAAAAATTGAAAGAAGAGGGCATTATTGTACGCCAAGGGGGAGCACGGGGCGGATATTGGAAAATCATAAATTAATATATGAGCTTTACCTAATGCGACCTCTTACACAACCTTATCAAAAAATAGGCTATTCCGCCAAAAGCGGAATAGCCTATTTACTATCCTATATTCTCGAGATAATCTATCATACTCTTAAATATATCATCTGCTTTTAGTCGATCCTTTAGAATTAGTTCAAAATCATAAAGGGGTGCTCCCTCGCGATGTACTCCAACCCTAAACTTCGCTTTTGAGTGGGCGGCAAGTAGAAGAGCTCTATATGAATAACTACTATTTAGGTCTATAAAAACATCGCACTCTAGGGACTCCATATCATCTATGAGATCCTTTGAGGGTGTCCCCCAGAATGAGTACTCATTGGCAGAGACTACTCTTACGCTCTTTGGTAGCTCCTCTTGATTTGGACTCTTATGCATAATACTCCAAGCAACAACCTCTATCTTTAGACGAGATAGCTTCTCTATGATAGGGATTATTGAGGTATACTCACCGTAAGGGAATAACAGATGTATCCTTCTCACTGAGTTCAAGGGTGTAAACACCCCCTTACGAGGTTGTTCTAGCATACGTCTCAACTCTCGTCTTACGGCCCAATACTTCATAATTTATCCCTTTAAAATTATTAGAAACTCCTCTTCATTGACAATCTCAATTCCAAGTTTTCTTGCCTTCTCAAGCTTTGCTGGTCCCATATTTTCTCCAGCTAGAACCATTGAACTTTTGGATGATATTGAAGAGGCATTAACGCCACCATGTTGCTCTATGATTGCCTTATACTCATTTCTGGAGTGATGAGTGAAGGTTCCGCTGATTACAATACTCTTACCACTCAACTTGTCACTTACTAGCTCTAAAGAACTTTCGGACTCTTTAATCTCCATACAAACCCCACTATTGCGAAGTCTATTTATTAGCTCAATATTTGTGCTACTCTCAAAGTATTGAATCAGGCTATCAGCAATTCTTTCGCCAATCTCGTCAACCATTATCAACTGCTCCTTAGATGCACTCATCAAAGAGTCTATGCTTTTAAATGCTTGAGCAAGCTTTTTGGCAACCGTCTCTCCAACAAATCTTATCCCAAGAGCAAATAGAACTCTCTCAAAGCTTACATCCTTTGATTTAGAGATACTCTCAATGAGATTCTTTGCAGATTTATCTCCCCAACGAGGCATACGGCTCAGCTGTAGTGCGTCTAGAGTATATAGATCAGCTACATCTTTGATGAATCCATTCTCAAAGAGCAGGTCCACCGTTGCTGCACCCCCACCTATATTCATTGCTCTTCTTGCACAATAGTGCTCCATCTTCCCCTTTATTTGTGGGGGACAAGCACTTTGATTAGGGCAGTAGTAGGCAGCCTCTCCTTCATAACGCACTAATGTAGTGTCGCACTCTGGGCACCTTTCGATGAATTTAACCTTCTCGCCAGACTCACTACGAGAACTAATATCAACTCCTGTAATCTTTGGTATTATCTCACCACCCTTCTCCACATATACCATATCACCGATATGAAGGTCAAGCGATTCAATAACATCAGCATTATGAAGAGATGCTCTCTTTACTACTGTTCCAGATAGCTGTACGGCATCTAGATTAGCAACGGGAGTAACAGCACCAGTTCTACCAACTTGAAAAGTTACGCTATTAAAACGTGTTGCTGCTTGTTCTGCTTGAAACTTATAGGCTATTGCCCAACGTGGAGATTTAGCTGTAAGACCAAGAATCTCTTGTTGATCAATGGAGTCTACCTTTATAACTACACCATCGGTAGCCACTGGGAGAGATTTTCTCTCTAAATCCCAATAATCTAGGAACTCATATATCTCCTCAAGGGAGTTACACTTGCGCATAGAGTCAGAGACCTTGAAGCCCCACGATCTAGCCCTCTCAAGATTCTCAAAGTGTGAGTCGCTAGGGAGATCCTCTCCTAGCATATAGTAAGTGTATGCATCTAATCTGCGCTTTGCAACAACAGATGGATTAAGCTGTTTGAGAGTTCCTGATGCTGCATTTCGAGGATTAGCAAAAAGAGGTTCTTCATATCGCTCTCTCTCCCTATTAATATCATCAAAAACGCTCCATGGCATCAATATCTCGCCACGCATCTCAAAGCTCTCTGGGTAACCATTGCCTATCAATCGAAGAGGAACTGTTCTGATTGTCCTAACATTTGCCGTTACATCATCACCCTTCTCTCCGTCTCCCCTAGTGACAGCACGCACCAACTCACCATTTTCATAATGAAGAGAAATGGATGTTCCATCGTATTTAAGTTCACAAACCGTAGAGAAGTCTCCACCTAAGCTCTTAGCTACACGATTATAAAAATCCGCAACCTCTTCCTTACTATAACTATTTGACAGTGACAACATAGGGTAATTATGAAACACTTGCTCAAAGGAGCTTAGTATATCACTACCTACCCTCTGTGTGGGAGAGTTTGGGTCAGCATATTCAGGATACTCCTTCTCAAGCTGCTCCAACCTCTTAAGTAGATCATCAAACTCACGGTCGGTGATCTCAGGTCTATTTAGTACGTAATAGTTATTATTATGACGATTCAGCTCCTCTCGTAGCTGATCGATCTCCTCCTTTGCACTTATTGAAAACAGATCCATTATAGTATCTTTATCCGTATTATCTCAACGATATTGTTTATACTTATTACTCCTTTTCACTCTTGATTACCCCTACTACACGCGATATAGAGAAGAGCTCTTCCTTAAATAGTGTATAAGGTTCATAGAGGCTATTGAGCGAAACACATAATATCTTTGTTTCATCACCATCTACTGCGTCAATCCTTTTAAGAACAACACCTTGTGAAGAGTCAATCACATAGACTTTCCCATACTTCAACTCATCTACATGGCGGAGCAATCTACAAGCCACAACGTCTCCCGACTCATACTCAGGTTTCATACTATCACCTTTTACATCGATAGTAAAATCGTAAGAACCAAACTGCGGTATGCTCTCCATATAGTCACACTCCTCACTAGCGACACCAGTGCTGAATCCAGCTAATGCACCTGCTTGAGCTTGGAAGGGAATATGTGGTAATCTATCCTTTGAACGATGCAGAGCCGAAGAAGGTTCACTCCTATGACTACCCTCTCCAAAAAAGATACCGACAGGAACATCAAGAACCTCAGCAATTCTCTCTAAGCTCTGTATGCGGGTAGAGTTACACCTTATTATCCTTTTTAGTCCACTCTCACTCATCCCTACCTCTTCACTAAATAGACGAAAAGAGATATTACGCTCTCGCAATATCTCACTTATTATCTTCAAATTTGGCATATACTCTACTTTAACATCTTTTATTCAATATACAAAGTAACAAAAAAAGAGGGATATTACCCAATAATTAATACCCTTTACCTCTCTCTAGCATTAAGTTTTACACTATTAGCTCATATAAAATTATTATCTCATAGTTTAACCACTAAGTTTCCCCACTGAAAATTATTCTTTGGATAATTTCTAAATACAAGATTAAATAATAATTTTGCACCGTAATCACTCAAAATTATATTTACTACTTATGTCACAATCATTAGAATTTGTTCCAGGTCTTTGGAACGAACATATTAACTTAAAGGATTTCGTAGAAAAAAATATCACTCCTTATACAGGAGATGCTTCTTTCCTTTGCGGCCCAACTGAAAGAACTAACAAGATCTGGGCTACATGTAAAGCAGCTCTTCTTGAGGAGCGTGCTAACAACGGAGTACGTGAGATTGACAACCACGTTGTTTCTTCTATCACTTCTCACAAAGCTGGATATATCGACCAAGAAAACGAGCTTATCGTTGGTCTTCAAACTGACAAACTTCTTAAGCGTGCTATGAAACCACTTGGTGGTATCAAAGTTGTTGAGAAAGCTTGTTCAGAGCATGGCCTTGAGGTTGACCCAGCTGTTCTAGACATTTTCTACAACTACCGCAAGACTCACAATGACGGCGTATTTGACGCTTACAACGATGAGATCAGAACTTACAGATCTCTTGGTTTCTTGACTGGTCTACCTGACAACTACGCACGTGGTCGTATCATTGGTGACTACCGTCGTCTTGCTCTTTATGGTACAGCACGTTTGATCGCTGCTAAAAAAGAGGATCTTAAGAACATCGGTGGTCCGATGACTGAGCACACAATCAGACTTAGAGAAGAGGTTGCTGAGCAAATTAGAGCTCTTAAGGCTATCGAAGTGATGGGGTCATACTATGGTCTTGAACTTTCTCGTCCTGCTACTTCTGCTCAAGAAGCTGTACAGTGGGTTTACATGGCTTACCTTTCTGCTGTTAAAGAGCAAGATGGTGCTGCTATGTCATTGGGTAACGTTTCTTCTTTCCTTGATATCTACATCGAGTACGATTTGCAAAAAGGTAAGATAGATGAGTCATTCGCTCAGGAGCTTATCGACCAATTCGTTGTTAAACTACGTATGGTTAGACACCTTCGTATGGCTAGCTACGAGGAGATCTTTGCTGGGGATCCAACATGGGTAACTGAATCAATCGGTGGTCGTTTCAACGACGGTCGTACGAAAGTTACAAAAACATCATTCCGTTTCCTTCAGACTCTTTACAACCTAGGGCCATCACCAGAGCCTAACATGACTGTACTTTGGTCTCCAGAACTTCCTGAAGGATTCAAAACATTCTGTGCTCAAGTTTCTATCGACACTTCATCTATCCAGTACGAGAATGACGACGTTATGCGTGCTACTAGATGTTCTGATGACTACGGTATCGCTTGTTGCGTTTCATACCAAGAGATTGGTAAGCAGATCCAGTTCTTCGGTGCTAGAACAAACTTAGCTAAAGCTATGCTTTTGGCTCTTAACGAAGGTCGTTGCGAATTCACAGGTAAAGTTGTTGTTAAAGGTGTTCCTGCACTTAAAAACAACGAACAGCTTGATTTCGAAGAGGTAATGACTAATTTCAGATATGTAATGAAAGAGGTTGCTAGAGTATACAACGACTCTATGAACATCATTCACTACATGCACGACAAATACTACTACGAGAAAGCACAGATGGCTCTTATCGATACAAACCCAAGCATTAACCTAGCTTATGGTGCTGCTGGTCTTTCTATCGTTGCTGACTCTCTTTCTGCTATCAGATATGCAAAAGTTAAGCCTGTTCGTAACGAAGAGGGACTAACTGTTGACTTCCAGATCGAAGGTGAATTCCCTTGCTACGGTAACAACGACGATCGTGTTGACTCAATGGCTGTTAGCATTACTAAAGAGTTCAACTCTATCCTTGCTGCTCTTCCAACATACAAAAACGCAGAGCCTACTCTATCTATCCTTACTATTACTTCAAACGTAATGTACGGTAAAAAAACAGGTACTACTCCTGATGGTAGAAAGAAAGGTGTAGCATTCGCACCAGGTGCAAACCCAATGCACGGTAGAGACGTAAAAGGGGCTATAGCTTCTCTTACTTCAGTTGCTAAGATCGATTACGAAACTGCACAAGATGGTGTTTCTAACACTTTCTCTATCGTTCCTAGCTCACTAGGTCACAACGATGAAGAGCGTCGCGAAAACCTTATTGGTATGATGGACGGTTACTTCTCAAAAGGCGCACACCACTTGAACGTTAACGTTCTTAACCGTGAGCTTCTTCGTGATGCGATGGAAAACCCAGAGAACTATCCACAACTTACAATCCGTGTTTCTGGATACGCAGTTAACTTCGTACGCCTAACACGCGACCAACAGATGGAGGTTATCTCTCGCAGCTTCTTCGAGAAGATGTAATTATGGCAATACTAAACATACACTCACTTGAGTCTATGGGTACACATGACGGGCCGGGTCTCCGGCTCGTCATATTTACCCAAGGATGTCGCTTCAACTGCCTTTACTGTGCAAATCCTGATACTATTCCTCTAAAAGGAGGTACACCAACGGATACAGATGAGCTTGTAGCTGAAGCAGTGAGTCAAAAGCCATTCTTTGGTAAACGTGGTGGTGTCACCGTTAGCGGTGGAGAGCCTACTCTACAAGCTGGAGCTTTGATTGATCTGTTCCAAAAGTTAAAAGCTAATGGTATTAACACCTGTCTTGACACAAATGGAAACAACCTTAATGATGAAGTAAAAGAGCTACTCAAACTGACAGATATTGTTCTGCTAGACATCAAACATATTGATTCTAAACAGCATACACATATCACTGGTCAGGGCAATGATACAGTCCTTAAGTTTGCAGACTATCTTACAGAGCAAGGTATAAGAGTATGGCTTAGATATGTTCTTGTTCCAGGTCTTAGTGATCAGGAGCAGAGTCTAATTGCCCTAGGTGAGAGATTCAAGAACTCTAATAATATCGAACGCATTGACATTCTACCATACCACACTCTTGGCAAACACAAGTACGAACATCTTGGACGTACATACCAACTAAAGGATACTCCAACCAACACACCTGAGCAACTCAAGCGTGCAGAGGAGATATTAAAACCATACTTTAAAGAGGTACGTGTTAACTGATAGTGTCAGTATCAAAAATATTTGAGAGGGATGCGAAGCATAAATTGCTTCGCATCCCTCTCTTTTGTGATCAATTAACTCACGCTTAACCATATATTTGAGTACAATAGGATAAC
>JBOFEN010000114.1:0-18041 GCA_051648105.1 Bacteroidales bacterium | reverse complement strand
CTAACTCGCACACCAAATCCAGGCTTGAAATGGGAGCGAACAGAACAGATAAATGCTGGTATTGACTTCGGGGTACTAAATAATCGCCTAACAGGTACTATTGACTACTTTTCAAAAACAACTAGGGATGTACTACTAGAAGTATACTCCATCGCTCCTGCACCAACAACAATGGTTTGGAGAAATGTTCCAAACATGAAGATTATTAACCATGGATGGGAGATTGGATTAAACGGCGTTATCATAGAATCTAAGGATTGGCATTGGAGTGCTGGTGTAAACTTCTCTAGGATAAAGAACAGGGTTGAGAATCTACCAATGAGCTCAATTACTACAGGAAAGCCAAGTGGTCCTGGTATTGATGGTTTCACCTCTCAAGTAATTAAAAGTGGATACCCTATTGGTACTTTCTGGGGATATGAATTCCTTGGATTTGATGAGGAGGGTAAAAGTATATACACAACCGATGAGAATGGTAAGAGAGTGGAGAAATGCATTGGTAATGCACAACCAGACTTCTCTATCAACCTGAGCACTACACTATCATGGAAAAGATTTGATCTTAGTCTATTCTTTAATGGTGTTGTAGGCAACGATATATATAACAACTTAGCTAATGTTCTTGATAATTTGAGTCTATTCTCAAAAGGATTTAACACCACGACAAGTGCCACAAAGCTTCCAGAGTCATTCGACAATGTGCTTGACTACTCTAGTCGATATATAGAGGATGGATCATATCTACGATTAGGAAGTGCTACTCTAGGATATAATGTACCATTAAAGAGTAAAAAATGGATAAGTAATATACGTGTAACACTAACTGGAAACAACTTATTTGTAATCACGGGCTACAGTGGATATGACCCAGAGGTTAATGCTAGCCGCGTAAGCAACGGTGTGCCATCATTGGGTATTGGATGGACCTCATACCCTATGGCTCGAAGCTACAGCTTTGGTGCCGCATTTGAATTCTAATCTATTTACTACTATTATTGATAAACAAGATGAAAAAAAGAGATATATTGATTGGTACTCTAATGTCTGCATTCATTATGACAGGCTGTACTGATCTACAAGAAAAGATATTGAATGAACAAGATGGATCAGGAGTAGTGTCGGATAGCAAAAATGCTCAGATGTTAATTGCTCCTTCATATGCATACCTTCGTGACCTTCAAAGTAGAAGCGGAGTTTGGCTAGTTCTAGAGAGTGTTACCGATGAGATGCTGTTCCCAACAAGAGGTACTGACTGGAATAACTCAAATTACAGAACTCTATTTACTCATGAGTATGACAGTCGAAACACATATATACGTAATGCTTGGAACAGCTTTATGTTGGGAATAACAAAGTGTAATACATCACTTCAGTATCTATCTAAACTTCAACAGAACGATGAGGTTAGAGGATATATGAATGAAGCTCTCTTTATTCGTGCTCTATGTATGTACCATCTTATGGATTGCTTCGGCAAATTCCCAATGAGAGAATATAGCGAGATGGACTACTCTACTCAGCCAAAAATCTACACTAGAAGCGAAGCTATTGCTCGTATTGAGTCAGACCTAAACTCTATTATTCCTCAACTAAAAGATAAGAATGATATCCCCTATGGAAGGATAACCAAAGCGGCAGCTCAAATGCTTCTGGCTAAACTATATCTTAACAATCAAGTATACACTGGGACTGCTCCAGCTTTTGTTGATGGCACGGGCAAGTGGGATGAGACAATAGAGCTTTGTGATGCTATAATAAATTCTGGGAAGTATATTCTTGCTGATGACTATTGGAAACTATACCAAGCATTTAATGAGAACTACTCAAACCAGACAGAGACTATATTGCCTATTATATTTAACATGACGGCTGGTTTAAATGGTATAGATTGGTTAAACATTACTCTACACTACAATCAAACCTTTGGCACATTCAAGGGTATGTGGAATGGATGTTGTACAACGCCTGACTTCTTAAATAGTTGGGATACTACTGATCCTAGATTTCAAGATGATCGTCTCAAGGACCAAATTGGGTTCAATCTAGGAATATTAGTTGGTCAACAGTATGATGTTAATGGTAACAAATTAAAGACTCGTACTGGAGAAGATCTAATCTACACACCTGAATTTAGCGTACAAAACTCAACGGAGGAACAAGGTGCAAGAGTTGTTAAATATGCTCCAGATCCACAATCTACCTATGGTAATAAAAGTGAGAATGACTTCCAATACTATCGCCTAACAGATGTTTATCTAATGAGAGCTGAGGCTAAATATAGGAAAGGGGCAATATCAGAAGCTTTGAGTGACATAAACATAATACGCGAGAAGCGTAATGTTAGAGCATACACTCTTGAGGATTTCTCTCTCGAGAAGATATATAACGAGCGAGGTTATGAGTTCTATTGGGATGGACCTTCAAGACGAAACGATATGGTTAGATTTAATAAGTACTGTGAGGCAAGATTTGAGAAGCCAGCTTCTGAACCTTACAAGATACTTCTACCAATTCCTCTAAGTGCTATGGAGGCAAACCCTGAGCTTACACAGAATAGTGATAGGTACGAGTAGGTATAAGGCCTTTTAATAATTAAATAAAGTAAGGGGGGTATCTAATAATTGCTAAGATATTAGGATACCCTCCTTATAAAAATATAAACTCAACCAGTATAAATGAGACATTTATCAATAGTTATACTCCTATCAATAGCTAGTTTGGTTATATCTAAAGCCGCTGCCTCACAATTGCATCTTCCTGCATGGATAGAGAAGGCTGTCTTTTATCAGATCTATCCACAGAGCTTTCAAGACAGTGATGGTGACGGCATAGGTGACATTAGAGGAATAACTCAAAGATTAGACTACATAAAGTCTGTTGGATGTAATACAATTTGGTTGAATCCATGCTATCATTCAGCATTTATGGATGCTGGATATGATGTTATCGACTTCTATAGAGTTGCCCCACGATATGGTACTAACGATGATCTTCGCAATCTATTTGAAGAGGCTCATAAACGAGGGATGAGGGTTGTTCTAGATCTTGTCGCTGGTCACACCTCTGATCAGTCTCCATGGTTCAAGTATTCTCAACAAAAAAGTAGTAATGCGTATAGTAATAGATATATTTGGACTAATGACTCCACTATCTGCCCTGATAGATTTGTCAAAGGAGAATTCGAGAGAAATGGCACATACAGAAAGAACTATTTCGATTGTCAACCCGCATTAAACTATGGTTATGGTAATCCAGACCCCAATAACCCATGGGAGGAGGAGGTTACTGCTCCTGGCCCTACTGCTACTAAACTTGAACTCATTCATATCATGGACTATTGGATGCAGATGGGTTGTGATGGTTTTAGAGTCGATATGGCTGGGTCTTTAGTAAAAAATGACCCAGACCTTGTTGGTACAACTGCTCTTTGGCAGGAGATACGAAGATACTTCCAAGAGTTGTACCCTGAGGGCATACTACTTGCCGAGTGGAGTAATCCACAAAAGGCACTAAAAGTTGGATTCATGATGGATTTTATTATTCACTTTGGTCGTACTGGATACAGGGAGTTAATCTTTAATGAGGTAGGTACATACAGACGTGACACTTGTTATTTCGATATTAAAGGTGAAGGTAATGCTGAAAAATATATAGATAACCTTTATGATTGTCTCAATGTAGCAGGTAATGATGGACATTTATGTATTCCTACTGGCAATCATGACTTCCAGAGAATTCGTTGTGGAAGAAGAGATAGTAAGGAGGAGGTGCTTGCTGCCCTAACATTTTTTCTGACTCAACCTGGGGTCCCGTGTGTCTATTATGGAGATGAGATAGGTATGAGATTCATAGACAATCTGCCTAATAAAGAAGGTAGTCAACTTAGGAGTGGTAATCGAGCAGGCTCGAGAACACCTATGCAATGGGATGGTAGTGTTGGAGCGGGATTCTCTTCCACCTCAATAGAGAACTTCTACCTACCTATTGACTCTCTTGAGGATCGTCCAAACGTGAAAAGTCAAGAAGGTGATCCAAACTCTACACTCAATTATGTGAGGAAACTACTTAGTCTAAGAGAGGAGTATCCTGCATTAGCATGTAGAGGTAATATAGAGTTTATTACAAAAGGAGATAATCCCTACCCTATGATCTATGAACGTAGTGTGGGGGATGAGCGAATTATTGTATGCATTAACCCTACGGGTAGAGATATCAGAACAACGAGAGAGTACGATAAACCATTTAATAGAGTATATCCAATAGTCGAGAGTCTAGGTGGAATTAAACAGAAGATTCGTTACTCAAATCGAAAACTTACAGTAAACACACCAGCACTTTCAGTTGGTATATATAAAATTGAGAAGAGATGAAAATATATATATTATCAATAGTACTATTTATATCAACTGTGATCTTTGCTCAAGATCCTTGGAAGATTAGAGCTACTGAGATTGACCCTACAAACTACTATGGGGTTACAGTTGCGAATGGAATGTTAGGAATAGTATCCTCTGCTGAGCCTCTTCGTACATCCAATGTAGTACTAGCAGGGTCGTATGATAAGTATGGAAGAGGTAGAGTGAGTAACTTCCTTAATGGGTTTAATATGTTGAATACTTCTCTTTCTATTGATGGAACACGTATTCACAGTGGAAATATTGAAGGATTTACCCAAGAGTTAGATATGCGAGAAGCTAAGCATACTTCATCATTCAAATTCAGAGATAAGGCCAATGTTAGCTACTCTTATTTATCTCTCCGACAGCTTCCCTACTGTGCAATGCTTGTAATAGAGATAACTCCATTGAGTGATATTACAATATCATGCAGTAATATTCAGGAGATACCTGATGCTTTCAGAGGAGGTCAGATGTATTACAACGAGATAAATCGCAAACATGCTTCTATAAAGCTGATGACAACAACAGCTAAAAGTCCTACAGAGAGGCTAGAAGTATGTGCCTCATCTGCATTCCTTTTTCCAGAGAAGGTAGGGGTAGAGCCACGAGTGGTACATAGAACACCAAACAACAACAACCACACAATGAGTTTCAGCAAAGATCTGAAACAGGGAGAGAATTATCAATTTTGTATTTTAGGAACAACCCTTACCTCTTCACACCACCCTGATCCCTCAAATGAGGTTGAACGTTTGACTGTATTTGCACACCTAGAAGGATATAATAGACTTATGAGTAGACACACTTCGCTATGGAGTGATCTGTGGAAGAGTGATATCGAGATTCAAGGCGATGCTCAAGCTCAACAGGATATTAGAAGTATGATATATCATCTTTACTCATTTGTTCGTGAAGGATCATCTCTATCTATATCACCCATGGGACTATCTGGTCTTGGATATAATGGACATATTTTTTGGGATGCAGACACATGGGTATATCCTGCCCTATTAATGCTTAATCCAAAGTTAGCAAGATCACATATAGACTATAGAAGTAAGAGATTAGAGGCTGCTAAGAGTAATGCCTTCGAGCGAGGATTCAATGGTGCAATGTATCCATGGGAGAGTGCCGATAGTGGATTTGAAGAGACTCCTGTGTGGGCATTAGCTGGAACCTTTGAACACCATATCTCTGCTTGTGTAGCATTGGCAGCATGGAACTACTATAGAGTAACTCAAGATAAGGAGTGGTTGATTAGAGAGGGATGGCCTATACTAAAAGCTACTGCTGACTTCTGGGTTAGCCGCTCTGAGAAAGATGAATATGGTAATTATCACATATACAATGTTGTTGCAGCTGATGAGTGGGCCGAAAATGTGGATGATGACGCATTTACTAATGGTGCTGCTAAGATAAACCTTGAGGCTGCTATTAAAGCTTCACGTATAGTCAATCAGCAATGCCCTAAGGAGTGGGCTGAAGTTGCGAATAATCTAGTTATTCTTTCCTTCGAGGATGGAGTAACAAAGGAGCATGCTACATATAGTGGTGAGAAGATAAAACAGGCTGATGTTAATCTACTAGCCTACCCTCTTGAGATTATTCGTGATTCTAAGCAGATTGAGAGAGATCTAAACTATTATGAGAGTCGTGTTCCTGAAAGAAATACACCAGCTATGACACAGGCTATCTTCTCATTGCTATACTCAAAAATAGGAAACGTTGAAAAAGCATCACACTTCTTTCAAGATGCATACATTCCAAATCTAAATCCTCCTTTTAGAGTTATTGCTGAGACAAAGGGTGGTAATAACCCTTACTTCATTACTGGAGCTGGAGGTGTACTACAGAGTATTATGATGGGATTTGTTGGGCTTAGGATTACTGACAAAGGTATTGTTCAGGATGCTACAGGTGTCTTACCCTCTAATTGGGAGTCAATTACTTTGAAAGGTATTGGACCAAAAGAAGAGACATATAAGCGTATGAGACAGTAGCGTCAAAGTGTTGGCGTAGATTCAACAAAGCTCTATGTATAAGATTTCTCGTTGACTGATAATTCATACCTAATATATCAGGTATTTCACTCAACGGGATCTCTTGTATATAGTAGAGGTATATTGCCTCTCTTTGTCTTGGTGTCAACTTATCTAATGCATCAGAGAGTCTACGTTTTACCTCATCATCGTATTCAATGTCATTCACCTCATTTGAGGTATCACTTATCAGCTCTATTTCAAATCTCAACTCATCTTGAGAGTCAATTGATAGAAAAGAGCTCTTGGATAGGCGATTATAAAGAGTACGCTTGAGAGCTGTAAGCAGATATCCCTTAACAGACTCTGTACTATTTAGACTCTCCCTGTTATTATATAGCTTTACAAATAGATCTTGTATAGTATCTTTTACTAGTTCTGAATCTGGAGAGATCTTCTTTCCATATGAGTATAAAGAGTCTGAGTAGATATCGAATATGTTTGCAAAGGCATTATTATCACCCGATAAGAATGCCTCCCAAAGCTGTTGCTCACTTCCATATTTATTACCCCCTAGTATCATAGGATATATTATTTACTATCAAAGATAGTAGTTTTATCTTCTGATTACTTAATATTAATGATATAATTAATAGTCATTGTATAAAGAATTAGTGCCCCGAAGAGAGTCTCTTCGGGGCACTAATTCTTTATAATGGATTACATAATTCCTCTTTCACGAAGTCTTAGTTGCCATTTCCATGCTGTTGCAAGTGTATCTTCAACGCTCTCTTGTGCTTTCCAGCCAAGAACGTTATTAGCAAAGTCTGGTTGAGCCCATACTTTCTCGATATCACCCTCGCGACGTCCTACAATCTTATGTGGAACCTTCACACCAGTCACCTGCTCGAATGTACGGATGATCTCCAATACAGTAAGACCACGACCAGTACCTAGGTTGAATGTCTCAACTTCAGCTAGTGACTTGCCACCAAGCATACGGTCAAGAGCAATAACGTGAGCTTTTGCAAGGTCAACAACATTGATATAGTCGCGGATACATGATCCGTCAGGAGTATCGTAGTCATCACCAAATACGCTCAATTCATTACGAACACCCATTGCTGTTTGGGTAACAAAAGGTAGTAGGTTTTGAGGTACACCATTTGGAAGTTCACCAATCTCAGCAGATGGATGTGCTCCAATTGGATTGAAGTAGCGAAGGATAATAGATTTGATAGGAGCTTTTGCATACGCATTGTCTCTGATGATCTCTTCGCAAATCTGCTTAGTGTTGCCATAAGGAGATAGTGCTGGTTTGATCGGAGCATTCTCATCAACAGGAAGAATATCTGGCTGACCATATACTGTACATGATGAAGAGAATACTATAGCCTCACTATTGTACTTAGGCATTAGCTCAAGTAGATTGAGAAGTGAGTCTAGGTTGTTTCTGTAATAAAGAAGTGGTTTTGCTACAGATTCACCAACAGCTTTGCTTGCTGCAAAGTGTATGATACCGTTTATAGTTGAGTGTTTAGAGAAAACTGACTCCATTGCTGCTTTGTCTGTACAATCAACCTGCTCAAAGTTTGGTCTGATACCTGAGATCTTCTCAATGCCATCAAGCACCTCTACGTTTGAGTTCGATAGATCATCTACAATTACAACTTCATAGCCTGCTGCTTGCAGCTCTACAACTGTGTGTGATCCGATGTATCCGGTACCACCTGTAACTAAAATTTTACCTTTCATGCTAGTAGTAACTAAGTGTTTAAGTATAAAAAGATCGCCTATCTATACAATTCATATGATAAGCGATCTTTATTATTAGGTATTAATAAGCTCTTGCAAACAGCACTCTTTGTGCTGATGGTTTACCAGTAACCATACATACCCCAGGAGTTTTATCACCTTCCAAAGGTATACATCTGATTGTAGCTTTTGTATCTTCTTTGATCAACTCTTCTGTCTCAGGAGTACCATCCCAATGAGCCAATATGAAACCACCTTTTTCGATCTCAACTTTGAACTCTTCGTAGCTGTCAACATTGCGAGTTGTCTCCTCACGGAAGTCGTAAGCCTTTTTGTATATACTGTTTTGAACAGTTTCAAGCAACTCTGGGATGAAGCTCTCTAGAGTGTCAAATGATACAGTCTCTTTTGTCAAAGTGTCGCGACGTGCAACCTCAACTGTATTGTTCTCCATATCTCTAAGACCCATTGCCAAGCGTACAGGAACACCTTTAAGTTCGTACTCAGCAAATTTCCAACCTGGTTTGCGGTTGTCAGAAGAGTCAAATTTAACTCTGATGCCCATAGCCTTAAGCTTAGCCAAAAGAGGTTCAACTTTATCAGAGATAGCTTTAAGCTGCTCTTCTCCTTTGTAGATAGGAACGATAACAACTTGAATTGGAGCCAAACGTGGAGGAAGTACCAAACCGTTGTCATCTGAGTGAGTCATGATCAAAGCACCCATCAAACGTGTAGATACACCCCATGAAGAAGCCCAAACGTAGTCTAGACCACCCTCTTTCGTTGCAAAAGTAACATCAAAAGCCTTAGCAAAGTTTTGTCCAAGGAAGTGAGATGTACCAGATTGCAAAGCTTTACCATCTTGCATCAATGCCTCGATAGTGAAAGTCTCAAGAGCACCTGCAAATCTCTCGTTTGCAGACTTCACTCCTTTGTGAACTGGCATAGCCATGAAGTTCTCAGCAAAGTGTGCGTATATGTCTAGCATTTGACGAGTCTCCTCAAGGGCCTCTTGGCTTGTAGCGTGGGCAGTGTGCCCCTCTTGCCACAAGAACTCAGCTGTACGAAGAAATAGTCTTGTACGCATCTCCCAACGAACAACGTTTGCCCATTGGTTGCAAAGAATAGGAAGGTCTCTATAAGACTGAATCCAGTTTTTATATGTGTTCCAAATAATAGTTTCTGAAGTTGGACGAACGATAAGCTCCTCCTCTAGTTTTGCCTCTGGATCAACAACAACGCCACTACCATCAGGGTTGTTCTTCAAACGGTAGTGAGTTACAACGGCACACTCTTTAGCAAATCCCTCAACGTGGTCTGCCTCTTTACTCAAAAAAGATTTGGGTATAAATAGGGGGAAGTATGCGTTAACGTGTCCTGTCTCTTTGAACATGCGATCTAACTCTTTCTGCATATTCTCCCAAATTGCGTATCCATAAGGTTTGATTACCATACAGCCACGTACTGCTGAATTCTCAGCCAAATCTGCTTTGATAACCAAATCATTGTACCACTGCGAGTAGTTCTCGCTGCGTGATGTTAACTCTTTTGCCATTGTGATATGTTTGTTCGAATGTTATAGTGAAATTCACTTATCTATTGAAAAGGCAAAAGTAATAAAAAAGTTGCGGAAAAGAGCTGAGCTAAAATGGGATTCACATAATTAAATAGTTTATATTTGCTGTTGAAACAAAAAAACTAACAACGATATGTTAAGAAAAGGTCTACTAACACTCTCTCTTGCTGCTATCTTCTCTGGTAGTGTCACAGCAGAAGAAGGTATGTGGCTTCTACCTACAATAGGACAGAACGCTGCTAAGATGAAGTCTTTGGGTCTTGAATTGGATCATAAGGATATATACAATCCTGACAGCTCTAGCCTAAAGGATGCTATCGTAATCTTTGGTAATGGTTGCACGGGAGAGGTTATCTCTTCAAATGGACTTATACTTACCAATCACCACTGTGGATATGATGCAATACAGACCCACAGTACTGTTGAGAAGGATTACCTAAAGGATGGGTTCTGGGCTATGTCAAACCAAGAAGAGGTTTACACTCCTGGACTTAAGGTTACATTCATCGATAAGATAGAGGATGTGACAGACTTTGTTAAAGAGAATTTAGCAAAGGATGAAGATCCCACAGGTATGAACTTCCTTTCGCCTAAATATCTAAATACGCTAACAACAAAACTCATTGGAGAGGATTTCAAACAGAATAACCCAGGGTTTGAAGTGGTTATAAAGCCTCATTACAATGGAAATAAATATCTAATGTACTACATGAAGATATATAGCGATGTGCGTATGGTTGGTGCCCCACCATCATCAATAGGTAAGTTTGGATTTGACACTGACAACTGGATGTGGCCTCGTCACACAGGAGACTTTGCTCTTTTCCGTGTTTATGCCGACAAGGATGGAAATCCTTCTGAATACTCACAAGAGAATGAGCCGCTAAAAGCTAAGCGCTGGCTTAAAATCTCACTAGGTGGTATAGAGGAGAACGACTATGCAATGATCATGGGATTCCCTGGTAGCACATTTAGATATATGACATCTTGGGAGGTTGCTGAGCGTAGAATGGATAATACGATAAGGGTTGAGGCTAGAGGTGCTAGACAAGATGTACTAATCAAGGAGATGTTGGCTGACCCTGCTGTTAACATACAGTATGCTAGCAAATATGCTCGTTCAAGCAACTATTGGAAAAACTCTATCGGTATGAATAGAGGGATTGATAAGTTGAAAGTTATCTCTCGTAAAGAGTCTGAACAGGATGAGTACAAGAAGTGGGCTACAAGCACAGGTAGATCAGAATTTGCAAATGCTGTGGATCAAATTGGCAAGCTTGTTGATGAACGTAAAGAGACAAGAAAACAGCTAATATCTCTTTCTGAATATATCACAGGTGCAATAGAATTTGTAAATGCCCCTGCTATAGGTGACAAGCTATACTCTGCTTTGGAGTCTAAGAATAGAGACAGCATAGAGGTGGAAATCTCAAAACTTGAGACTGCTTACAGTAGATTTGCCAACAAAGACTACAACCCTGAGGTTGACCGTAAAGTTGCAAAGGTGATGCTGCGCAAGTATATGGAGATGGTTGATAGTAATAATCACCCAGAGATACTAACTACAATAGTTAAAGAGTATAAAGGAAATATTGATGCTTTTGTTGATGACTGTCTTGACAATTCAATCTATGCTAATCAGGAGAACTTCAACAAGTTCATCAAGAAGCCAAGCGTTAAGACTCTTAAGAGTGATCCGATGGTTCGCTTCAACAGCTCAATAAAAGGTGAAGCTAAGCGCCTTTCATCTCTTTTAGAGAGTAATGGTAATGAGTTTGCCAAGGCTAGAAAAACATTCCTTGAAGGATATCTAGTAAAAAACAGCAACATTCCAACTTACCCTGATGCAAACTTCACCATACGTATGACCTATGGATCGGTGAAGCCTTACGAACCAGCTGATGGTGCTTTCTACAACTACTACACAACTCTAAAGGGTGTGATGCAAAAAGAAGACCCTAACAACTTCGAGTTTGTTGTACCTGAACGACTAAAAGAGATATACTCTGCTAAAGATTTTGGCCGATATGCTATGAAGGATGGACGTATGCCTGTTGCATTCATATCATCAAATGACATCACAGGAGGAAACTCTGGTAGCCCAGTAATGAACTCAAGAGGTGAGCTTATTGGTACTGCTTTCGATGGCAATTGGGAAGCAATGAGCGGAGACCTTGTGTTTGAGCCAGAACTTCAAAGAACAATCAACGTAGACATACGTTACACTCTATTCATAATTGAGAAGTATGCTGGCTGCAAGAGACTAATTGATGAGTTAGAGATCGTTGATTAATAGATTACATCTATGAATGTAGAAGAGCTAAGAGAGTATTGCCTCTCTTTCCCTATGAGCAGTGAGTCTTTTCCATTTGATGAGGTCACACTCGTGATAAAAGTGGCAGGTAAGATGTTCATTCTTTTTGATATTGAGGAGAAGCCTCTTTGTGCAAATCTGAAGTGTGATCCAGATCTAGCTCAAGAACTTCGTGAAAGATATAGCTTTGTTATACCAGGGTGGCACATGAATAAAAGACTCTGGAATACAGTTGAAATAGATAGTAGCGAAGCAACTCCTGAAATGATAAAAGATATGATAACTCACTCATACAATGAGGTTGTCAAAGGATTAAGCAAAAAGCTACAAGCGGAGATTAAGACTCTACTTGAGGAGCACTAAAAAAGGTAGCGTAGTAGAACAATCTACTACGCTACCTTTTTTATTTGTTAATGATAATAGCTAAAGATACTCCTACTGTTATCATGTGTGGAGCCATAGTGTATTGTGATTGAAAAAATATATCTTTGAGATCTACTCATATCTGAGCAGAAATAAATGATGTAATATAAAAACAGCAATAATAGCAAGTGTATGGAAGATAACTTGAATAGATACATTCCTTCGTTTGAGAGTGATTACACTAACGGAGCTCACACTAAAGTATTACAACGTATCATAGATACAAATAATGAAACTCTAACTGGCTACGGACTTGACCACTACTGCAATAGTGCAATCCAAAAGATCAAAGAGACATGTAAGACTCCTCAAGCCGATGTACACCTGTTGGTTGGTGGAACACAAACCAACTCAATAGTTATATCCTCATTACTGCGTGACTCTGAAGGGGTAATTGCCGCAACAAGTGGTCATGTTAGCGTACATGAAGCTGGGGCTATTGAGTACACCGGACATAAGGTACTAACCGTAGATCATAAGAATGGTAAGATAGCGCACACTACTGTCAAAAACTATCTCGAAGGATTCTATGCAGATGAATCGCGAGAGCACATGGTATATCCTGGAATGCTATATATATCACAACCAACAGAGTATGGAACTCTATATAGTAGAGAGGAGCTTAAAGAGCTATCTACTGTTTGCAAGAGATACAATATTCCTCTATTCATTGATGGAGCACGGCTAGGATATGGCTTGATGAGTAATGAGTGTGACCACTCCATTGAGGATATAGCTCAACTTGCAGATGTCTTCTACATTGGTGGGACAAAAGTGGGAGCATTGTGTGGCGAGGCTGTTGTGTTTACCAAAAACAATACTCCAAGACATTTCCGTACATTAGTTAAGCAGCATGGGGCTCTTCTTGCCAAGGGACGACTCTTGGGTGTACAGTTTGATTCGCTTTTCACAGACAATCTTTACTTCGAAATTAGTAGGCATGCTATTGATATGGCCGAATTACTAAAAAAGGTATTAAAGAGCAAAGGTTGCAAGTTCTACTTAGAATCACCAACTAACCAACAGTTCATAATAATGAATAACGAACAGTACAACTCTATAAAGGAGAAGGTAAAACTAGGAGTTTGGGAACAGATTGATGAGAACAACCTTGTGGTTAGGCTTGTAACAAGTTGGTCTACCACTAAAGAGGATATAATAGCCTTGGAAGAGCTACTATAATAGGTTGAGTAATTGAGATGGTTTTTTACTTTTGAATCACGGAATACACCTACACAATAGATAGATATCGTGAGCCCGAACTGAGGCTATAAAATAGCCCATCTAATGGGCCAATTGGATACATCTCTAAAAATACGTACGTATTTGACCGAAAGTACGTACGTATTTAATTAGATATACGTACATATTTACACCAAAATACGTACGTACATTGGGAGATGGACTATGACCTAATTGTAGTATCAAAATGGGGTATAAGTATTTGGGTTGAGATAAATCAAATATAACGAGGCCTAACTCCAATATTACTCGGAGTTAGGCCTCGCTATATATTAAGTAGAAGATAATATCATTATGAATGATATCTATAAACTACTATATTGTAACTCTCGAAAATGGAGCAACGTCCATCTCGCAGAACTCTTGATTGAAGTATTTGTAATAACCTGAGATAGCAACCATAGCTGCATTATCTGTGGTGAAGGCAAACTTAGGAATATGTATCTTCCAACCATATCGAACTGCATGATCCTCAAATGAGGCTCTAAGTCCAGAGTTAGCAGAAACACCACCAGCTACGGCTACCTCCTTGATTCCAAGATCTTTTGATGCCTTACGAAGCTTATCCATCAAAATATCAATAACAGTAGCTTGAAGTGAAGCACATAGATCTGCCTTGTTCTCCTCTATGAAATTTGGGTTTTTCTTCAGCTCATCGCGAAGAAGATATAGGAAAGAGGTCTTCAATCCGCTAAAGCTGTAGTCGTAGCCCGCAATATGTGGCTTACTCAATTTGAAAGCCTTAGGGTTGCCCTCCTTTGCAAGGCGGTCAACAACAGGTCCCCCTGGATAGCCTAAACCCATCACTTTGGCGCACTTATCAAATGCCTCTCCTGCTGCGTCATCAATAGTCTGACCAACAACCTCCATATCTGAATGAGATCTAACAACAATAATCTGAGAGTTACCCCCCGAAACAAGAAGACAAAGGAATGGGAAGTTTGGCAGGTTGTCCTGCTCTTCACACTCTTTGATGAAGTGAGCCTGAACGTGGGCTTGAAGGTGATTAACCTCTATCATTGGCACATCTAGAGCTAGAGAGAATCCTTTTGTAAAGGATGTCCCAACCAAAAGAGAACCCATTAAGCCTGGTCCTCTAGTGAAAGCTATTGCAGATAGAGTTGATGCCTCAACACCTGCACGACGAAGCGCCTCATGTACTACTGGGATGATGTTCTGTTGGTGTGCACGCGAGGCTAACTCTGGCACAACACCTCCATATTGACGGTGTACATCTTGGTTTGAGATGACATTTGAAAGTATCACTCCATCACGTATTACTGCTGCTGAGGTATCGTCACAAGAGGACTCTATACCTAATATTGTTATGTTCATAAATTATATGTCTGCTTAATAGAAGTGTGTTTGAGCACAAAAATAGAAAAAGGAGAGTTGATTTATATCAACTCTCCTCTTATATTTCCCAAAAAGCTTATAATTATTTTTTGAAGAAACGATTGTAAAGACCTTGGAAAGCTTGTCCGTGACGAGCTTCGTCCTTACACATCTCGTGAACTGTATCGTGAACTGCATCAAGACCTAACTCCTTAGCACGTGTAGCAATACGCTTTTTGTCTGCACAAGCACCAGCTTCTGCTTCCATACGAAGCTTCAAGTTAGTTTTTGTATCCCAAACAACTTCACCTAAAAGCTCAGCAAAACGAGCAGCGTGCTCTGCCTCTTCCCATGCGATTCTCTTATATGCTTCAGCAATCTCTGGATAACCTTCACGATCTGCTTGACGGCTCATTGCAAGGTACATACCTACCTCAGTACACTCACCAGCGAAGTGAGCTTTCAAACCTTCCAATACCTCAGCATCACAATCTGCAGCTACCCCAATACGGTGCTCATCAGCCCATGTCAATTCACCCTCAGTTTCAACCTGCTCAGTAAATTTGTGAGCTGGCACTTTACACTGTGGACACTTCTCTGGTGCAACATCTCCTGTGTGAACATAGCCACAAACCGTACAAATAAATTTCTTAGACATAACTTTAGCTCTTTTTCGATTAGATAAATTCGTTTACAACTTAAAATCAACAATTAGTCTGACTCTGATCTTGACATTTACTACAATATCCCTTATAATAGACATGTACCTCAGTCACTTGAAAACCTCTGGGCATTGCTGATATGAAATTAGTATCTGCAAAGTCATGAACATCCTCAAGCTCACCACAATTTTTACATAGAAAGTGTGCATGATTTGATATATCGCCGTCATATCGAGCATTCTTTTGTTCTATCCCTAAACAGAGAGCTGCACCGTTTTCGACAAATAGACCTAGAGTATTGTAGACAGTAGTTCTCGATAAAGTTGGTATAAAAGCTACTAGTTCCATATAAATATCGTCCACTGTAGGATGTGTTTTATGCGTTAGCAAATAGTCCATGATGGCTATTCTCTGCACCGAGGGCTTAATACCAAACTCTATTAGTCGCTGCTGGGCTTCGTTACTTAATTTCATTTCCAGTACCTAAAGTCAAATTTGTAATTGTTTCATTTTTGTAGTACAAATATATACGCATTAGCCAATACTATCCAAATTGTAATAATACCAAATGTAAATTTGAGGTATTATTTAACAATTAGACAAGCTATCAATCCTTATAATTTACATTAATATACAAACTAGAAGTAATTTAACAGAGTAAAGATTGATTTATCAGATGGTTTTAATACTTTTGAATCCGTGGAGTCAATATGTAATAAATAGAAGTATAAACGAAATAACTTATTAGAGTATGTTTTCAGGAATCGTGGAAGAGGCAGCAACTATTGTTGCTATTGAAAAAGATCAAAGCAACCTACACATCACTATGGAGTGCTCGTTTACTAACGAGTTGAAGATCGATCAGAGTATTGCTCACAACGGAGTTTGCTTAACTGTTGTCAATATTGATGGAAACAGATATACCGTAACTGCAATAAAAGAGACAATCGAGAGATCTAATCTTGGCACTTTAATAGTTGGCGACAAGGTTAATCTAGAGAGAAGTATGATAATGAATGGTCGCTTAGATGGGCATATTGTACAAGGGCATGTGGACCAGACTGCAATATGTAAGAGCATCACCGAGGTTGATGGTAGCTGGTACTTCAAGTTCGAATATGAGTTTAACAAAGAGATGGCTCGTCAGGGATATATGACTGTTGAGAAGGGTTCTGTTTGTGTAAATGGTGTAAGTCTTACTGTTTGCAACTCTACCGACAACAGCTTCGAAGTGGCTATAATACCTTACACTTATGAGCATACGAACTTTCACCAATTCAAGGTTGGAAGCATAATCAATCTTGAGTTCGATATCGTTGGGAAATATCTATCAAAGATGATGAGATTCAACTAACTCATATATAAATAAAGCTCTATCTAGAACTTCTAGATAGAGCTTTATTTATTATTTCTTAGGCTTCAGCAAATAGGTCTTATATTTAAGAAATGCAGCAAGCGCTTCAACACTCTTATATTTAGCTTGCTCTTTAGGTAAAATAGGTTCACCTATTATAACCTTCATCACCTCACCCTTCTTATTAAAGACCTCCCAAGCAACTCTTAAAGTGCGAATACGCCAATCTATCCTACCAAGCTGATAAAAGAAGTTAGAATTTAATCCATCAAAATATATAGGATATATAGGGAGAGCGGCCTTCTGTATCAATCTAACCACACTCTGCTGCCAGTCTCTATCCTCAATCACTCCTCTCTTTGAATCCAACATTGAAATAGCACCAGCAGGGAAAAAGCCCATAGGGTGACCAGCTCTTAAATGAGCCAACGACTCTCTTATTCCTGCAATATTTGCAGCATCTACACTCTTTGCAGAACTATTTGTTGCTGGTTTGACTGCAATAAAATTGTCACTCATGGCTTCAAGATTTGTCAAGACCCCGTTAACCATAACTCGATAGTCAGCTCTACGCTTAGCTACAATATCAATAAGCATTACACCATCAATACCCCCCAGAGGATGGTTAGAAACGGTGATAAAGGCACCCTTAGGGAGTGCATCAAGATTTTCTGCACCGACCAACTCATACGCCACCTCCATGTCTTGAAGAGCAAGAGTAGTAAATCCGTGCCCTCTCTTATGGCAACATCTTTGATATAGAAGATTAACTCTATCAATCTTCGTTAACTTAAGAAATAGACGACCCAATAGTGCACCTATCTTACCTTTAAATATAGGGGATGCCGCTTCAAGCTCCTCCTTCCCTATAGCCGACGTTTTCATGATTACCCTTTAATGATTTATATTTCATAACTGAGATACCAACAAATATCCAGAATAGCTCTCTTATACGTGTAGATAAGCTAACATAGATACCTGCACCGGATATATAACTTAAG
>JBOFEN010000113.1:0-3467 GCA_051648105.1 Bacteroidales bacterium | reverse complement strand
TTAAAAGTAATTGGCAGAAACAGATTAATTGAAAGGATAAAACTAGCTATAGAAAAAACAATAACAACAATGAACAAGATATGCCATCCACAACAGGCTAGACAAAGATATTGTGGATGACATTTTCAGTAAACCCTACTTATAAAATATTAATCCAGAATTACATATTGATCGACTATTCTGGACGAATTATTGTGCTTTTAAGTTTTTGCCGGACAGCAATAGTATTAAATCTGTACTGAGCTAACAAAAGTATTGAAATCTATATCAGGGAGTTTACTGTCTTTTAGTTTAACCTGCTTGATAAACGAAGTTGCATCTTCAATGGATATAAGTTTCTTGCGGATCGCGTGATATAAAAAATCGACAGTCGTTAGATATGTTATATCATGAGTCTTGCAATATGCCCTTATATCACTCAGGTTGCTGCTGCCGATTACATCGTGATTATATCTGCAATAAACCATGCACGCACTCTCTCCACGACCCAAAGTCTTGGCAAGCAATGCAAACTCTTTCATAGCTTCACCTGTTGGAGCAAATTTAAGCACACTGATATTTTTGAGTATTCGAACCTGATTGTCTAACTGCAATTTAAGAGGTTCCTTAATTTCACTGTAAACGGTATCTAATACCACAAAATCATAATCACCAAAAATCTGAGGTAACGTACTGAGCATATCGCCTTTGGCAAAGTGGATTATCACATCGGCATCGAGAATGATTTTAGTTTTTGCCATCAGAGATAAGGTTTAGCAGTTCTTGATAGTGCCCTTCGGAAATTATCTCCTGTTCGTAAAGCATACGAGCCTTCTCTCCAAAGTCTCCGATAACCAGTCCTTCGTTTCCTGAACGGTACAGCGCTGTGTCGTATCCATATTGTTTGGCAGATTCAATCACGGGGAAACCCTGTAATACAGTATATTCTGACGCAGTGATAAGTTTGCAGTTCTTCAGACGGAACAAAAGTGCTGCACGAGAAACAGTAAAATATTGCTCCATTTTAATAATGGTGCTCAAACGAAGCTGAGAGCCTTTTATCTCTTCGGTCGTAATAAATTCTCGCAACCCATCTTCCGGCATCAATAATGCTGCAGCAAACATATCCGCATTTGCCTCCTGCACGTTCTTTTGGGTCTCGTTTTGCTGGCAAACGTGCGGACAAGGGTCTTCATCTAAAAAGAGATGATACAATTCATGAGCAATCGTGAAATGTTGTCTGCCTTTGGGGTTGTTGGTATTAATTAAAATAAACTTCAATCCTGCCGCAGACCGCAGCGACATTCCATGAAAATTATCAGACAGAGGTCTAAAGATGGTTAGTATATTTAGCTTGCGTAATAGACTCTTCAAGTTTATCGCTTCTGTTAAGCTTATACCATTCTCGACTCTGAATTTCTTTGCTAGTCCATCGGCTATGCTGGAAGTTAGGCGTTTCATTTGGCAAGCAATGAGTTAATTTTCATATAATTATTGACAATATTCTTAAATGATGCGATCTCTTCCATATCCGATGGTGCAATATTATCAATACGGAAAGCACAAACGAGCATCTCCTTTGCAGATGCTTCATTCTCCTCAAAGAACATACTCAAATCACAACCATAAAGGTCTGCGCACTTTTCCAAAACATCTAAAGGAGCTTCACGCTCTCCCGATTCATAATTTGAATAAGTGGAGCGATTTTTCAAACCGAGGAAATCTGTAACCTGCTCTTGAGTAAAGCGGTTGAAACCTCTGAAAGCTTTCAAATTTTGGGCGATTATCTTGTTCATATTATTTTTATTTACTTTATTGGTGTGGCAAATATAGCGTGTTTTGGATAAAACACGCTATATTTGCCACAGTTATTTTTCATATAAGCAACTAACTATCACTCAAAATCATTCCGACAGTTTTTAGCATAAGTCAGCAACATCAGCCCCGTACTGAATGATTTATTATCCGCAAGCCTTCGCCTAAGATGGTTGGGACGATGGCGATTTGCATTTCGACGATTAGGTCTCTGTGCAGTAGTATGGTTGTTAATTCGCCTCCGCCAACGAGCCAAATATCTTTGCCGTCTGTCTTTGCCTGTAGATTATTGCTGTCCGGTAAAAGTTTTTTGACGCACAAAAAAAAGGGTTGAATCTTCAATTAGATTCAACCCTTTTGGTTTACTTTACGGTTTCCGAGTCCAAATATTTCAACCATTAGCAAACATACACATTTTACTGGACAGCCGCTATACTGTCAGCTATTAAATTTGACAGATAAACAAGAAATCAAAGATCTAAGTCGTTTAGGTGGCCATGATCGCTACGTTAAGAAGCTAGAAGGCTACTCACACCTTGTAACACTTCTTTATGGTGTCCTTATGCGACATGATTCTCTAATAACCTAAAAGGAGTTGGTCGTAACCATAAGCATAGCAGGAAGATCGGTGGTATTAAATTACATACTGTCCTAAAAGCAACAGAAGCAGCTCCTTATTCGATAGAATTTACATCAGCAGCAACCCATGATCATATGATACTTAATAAACTGTAGCTATTAAACGGAAGTTTTATTGCAATGGATCGATCATATATCGATGACAAAGGGTACCACCATCTGGAACAACACTATTCGACTAAAGGGGGCTTACTTTCAAAATTAATCTCGAATCGCCTATTGGTAGACGATGCGGGAAGAAGCATTATTGTGCTTTTAAGTTTTTAACTGATAGCAATATTTCTCAAACAACTAACGGTTAATAACCGCCCAATAAGAGGCACAATAAAGTCAAATTAAAGAAAGAGGTCTTAAGTATAGGGGATTGACTCCTATACTTAAGACCTCTTTCATATTATACTCTATATGTTACTTACTCAAAAGAGGCTCAATAAGAAGGTCCTTGATCACTAAAAGAGGTTCGTAATTTGCAGCTAGAACTCTTATTCGCAGTTGCTGAATAGCCCTTTCAGGCACTATTCTAACCGAACCATCAGTAATCTTAGCTATCTCCTCAAAGCTGTCACCATCATACGACACCTCAACAACCCCATCCAGAAGTTGATAGCGTGAGATATTACTAAGTCCTGTCTCAACATGTATTGAACTACAAGATAGCGGCTCAGCGAATTGGAAGTTGAACCAATCACCTGGAGCACAAGGTCGGGTAGATCTAAAGTAACTGTTAGGCTTCCAATCAGCAGCTAAAGCAGCACCCCATCTATCCCTCTCTGGCATATTAGTAGTCACCTCAACTTCTGGTTTCAAAAGAAGAGAGTCAACGCCAGGAAGTGGGATAGTTGGGCTTGGCGTATCTAAATACCACGCCTTGAAGCGATAGTTACGAGGAAAATGCTCCATCTTAAGTGAACTTGGAGCCAGAGGTGAATCGACTGTTGGCTCAGTGCCATCAGTGGTGTATCTAACCTCTGCAAGATCATAAGGAGAGCTCACCTCTATATTACCATTAACCACGTTTAGTTTTGGTGGGTTAA
>JBOFEN010000112.1:0-23811 GCA_051648105.1 Bacteroidales bacterium | reverse complement strand
CCAAGCTCTGCTAGTGCTAAACAAGCAATACCAGAGACGGGAGGACAAGCCATTGATGTACCATCCATAAAACCATATTGGTTATTTGGCAATGTACTCAAAACTCCTGCCTCTTTACGTGGTGATGTTTCCCCACCGTAGCAAGCAACATCAACCCAACTATCAAAGTTTGTATAGAAGGCTGGCTTATCGATGTGGTTAATTGAAGCTACACCAATAACCTCATCTAGGCAACTTGGAAAGTAGAGTCCTGAAGAGGCATCATTCCCAGCTGCAAAGACGACAAGACCACCCTTCATCTTTGTTCCAGGCAACTGGTTTCCATTATCGTCACATCCAGCATACTTTACGAAATACTGAATAGCTTCTCTCCAAGCATCAGACTCAAAACCTGGAGAAGAGAAACCCCATGAATTCTGAGAGATAAGAGCTCCCATGTCTGCTGCATAGATAAAACTATTGACAGCCCTATTGTTGTTCTCCCCAAAAACAGGAAGCGTCATAATACGAGCACCATTACCACTACCATCACCCCCAGCGATACCTGCAACACCAATACCATTGTTGGTTACTGCAGCAACTGTTCCCGCAACGTGTGTACCATGCTCCCCTTTCTCTATAGAACCATAGCCTTGACCGAAGTCAAATCCATAAATATCATCAATCTGACCATTACCATCGTCATCAACCCCAGCACGCCCATAAAGCTCAGCCTCATTTACCCACATATTTGCGCGAATATCCTCATGCTGATGGTCAACACCCTGGTCCATTACAGCCACGATAACATCATTTGCAACCATTCGTCTCTCCCAAGCTCGCACAAGATTAATGTCTGAACCAGGAGTACCATTCGTTTGCCCAGTATTGTGATAGTGCCACTGCTGATCAAACATAGGATCACTTACAATACCGCTACTCTGAGCCAAAGCCAATGCACTTGGCACATAAATAGGTCTGCTCTTATAGTTTGGTTGAACAATCTCGGCACTAAGATCTACAAACTGAACCTCACCTGTAGCTTTAAATGCCTCCATCACTGCAATTGGATCATCACTGCTCTCAAAGTCAATAATAAACCAACGATCTAAACCCTCTTTCTTAAAACGTTTAGCAAATTTGGGATTCATGTCAAAAAGAGGAGTAATCTCTACTGCATTTATCTGATTTGCAATACGACTAACCTTAGGCATAGACTCAAATGAGATAACCTCACCTGGTGTACCCTTCGTTCTTGACATAGCCGAATGAGCTGCCGCTCGCTTGACCTCATTCAAGGTTGTCTCATTATCCTTGAATTTAACTAATACCTGACCTTGTCTTATTCCATTTTTGAAAGTTGACACACGCGAATGCGAACGAACTGGTGTCTGAGCATAAAGCCCAGCACTACCAATCACACCCCCAAGAGAGAGAGTCGCCGTGATCAACGATAGAACTGTATAGCGTCTTAATTTCATAAATTACAATCTAATTGTTAATACTTCTTACTTATTCTACACTCTGCTCTATATTGTGTATTTACATCCTCTGGAAATGTAACTGTTCCAAGAACAAGGTCTACAATATCATCCATAGAATCACCTAACTCATCAGTGAAGGGATCTGAAAGAACAAAAGCATAACCCTTAGGGAATACAATCTCAAGACCTCTGCTCAAATCAATCTCACAATACATATCAGTATCAAACTCTTCAGAATCAGCTAACCAACGAGCATTGATCATCATAACATTACGAAGACCAACATCCTCTAGATTCAATGAAACACCAGTCAATTGCATTGGGAATACTGCAGAATAAGCAACTCCTTCATCTGTCTCTGTTGTATGAACCTCGAATTGAGCAGTGAAGACCTTCTCAGAACTTCCTGGACGAACCTTCATCCCCTCTATCGTATAATTAGGAACACCCATAAACTCTGGGCCCTTCTTGATTTCAACCTCATAGCTAGGGTATGCTCCCTGCTCCATAAAGTAATATGACTGATGTCCATTAACAATGAATTTCCCAACAAGAAGCTGATCTAGATTCATCTCTGGTGTAGTAACTACCTCAATCTCACTATAAGCAATTCCATTTGAATTGAGAGCAAAGAGACGAATATTAAAACCCTTCTCAGGCTGTAATCCCTGACGAATTGTAAAACGACCCTGCGAAACTACTTCATGGCGAATTGTTCTCGTTGATGTATTTGTCAGACTTGGCTCTCCATATTCAATCTCATTGAAACATATGCCCAGATCCAGTAATGGAGAACCCCCATTACTCTGCAACTCTGCCTCTAAAACAACCGTAAATCCATCCTCAAGTGCAACACTATGAATTATCAAAGCGGGCACAATACCATCAACACGGTGTTTATCGAGAGAGTCATCACTACAACCCACAAATAATATTGGGAGTATAGCTAGACATATATATTGTATTAGACTCCTTCTCATAATTTTTATATCCATTAATTTTATTAATACTTCTTATCGCTTTGGTAAGGAGATGGATTCTGATCACCACTACCTATATATGCATTATTATCGATCTCTGTTAGAGGGATTTGATAATGCATAAACCAACTCTTAGGAACTACGTTAAACTTATACTGCCCCAAGTGATTGCTTCCTGAATAGTTACGCTCAATTCCTTTACCTAATCGTATTTTATCCCATAGTCCGAAGCCCTCACCCCAAAGCTCTAGACGACGCTGAGTATAAACTCCTTCAGCAGAAACAGTAGTACTATTCCATGAAGGATCCCTATGACGCATCAACTCCCCTAGAACTGAAGCCGCCTCTGCATTGCTTCCTTGGTGAGCCAAAGCCTCCGCCTCTATAAGAATCATCTCTGATGCTCTCATATATAGATAGTCAGCCTCCCAGTTATTAACCTTCTTAAACTTCAAATTGGTATAATTAGGGAAAACCAATTCCTCTCCACTATAACTACCATTAGGGTCTTTAAACTGAGCACGTCTAACATCACTATCACTCATTGAGTCATATAGTCTTGCATCAATCTTCCTAAATGCACCAACAGCTCCACCATAACCAGCATCATAAGAGCAAATAAATGAGAAGAATGAAGCAAAGATGGTTGTTGTCTCCGCTGTAATGTCTGCTCCCCACATCCACTCCTTTGAGCTGATATTGTTGAATCCCTCTGATTTGAGTTCATCGACTGTATAAATAGAGTATCCGCCTCTAGCTTTCCTTGCATACTCAGCAGCTTTTGCCCAATCATTTTTCACTAAACAAACTCTAGCATATAATCCAGCTGCCACTTGCTCATTTACGTGAATCTTACTTGGACGCTCCCAACCCTCTAGGTATCTTAGTGAGGTCTCAAAATCAGTCTCAATTCTATTCATCACCTGTGAAAGAGGCGCTCGTGAAGGGATAGACTCTCCTTCATTTAGAGTAATATATATTGGACAACCTGGAGCACCCTCATTACCCACATATGTCTGTTGATACATCTGCATCAACATAAAATATGAGAATCCTCTCAATGCATAAGCTTGGCCCAAGATAGCTTGTAACTCTTTATTATCGGTGCTCAATGATATCTTATTGATAAGCTCATTCGCATTGTTGATCATAGAAAAGTAGAAGTTCCAATAGTAGTAAGGACGAGTGTATTGTGCACCCCAATAGTCCAAACCATAGTCAAATGTAAACCATCCACTCCCTGCTGTATGCATAGCCATCTCATCACTCATCAAATCTGATAAGTGAACATATGACATATGACCAAAATCTCCGTGACCATTCTGCAATGAAGTCATATAGGTGTACATACCCAATAGCATTGGTTGTACAATTTTCACTAACGCCTCTGGGTCATTCTTCTCTATCTCCTCAATATCATCAGGGGTTACAACACTTGAGTTTCCTGTATCGAAAAATGAGTCAGAACAACCAACTGTACTCATGCATAGCATTGAGCCAATTAATATATGCTGTATATTCTTTTTAATCATAACTTATTTCTGATCTAATCCTTTAAAATCTAACATTAAAACCTAATGAATAAGTTGTCATAGCCGAGTAAGATGGCCCAGTGCTTCCTGAGAAGGATTGACGTGGATCAAAACCTTTGCGTGCTGACAATAGGAATAGATTATCTCCTACTAAGTAGAATCTAACACCCTCAATACCAACCCTAGAGAGGACCTTCCCAGGTAATGTATACCCCAGGGTCACATTTCTAAGACTCAAGTGAGAAGCACTTGTCAAGAAACGATCGGTAGTTGCATTAACATCCAAGGAGCCCTCCTGTAGGCGTGGAATATTTGAATTTGGATTCTCTGGTGTCCATCTATCATAGATATCTTTACTCCAGTTAGTACCTGCTGTCCCTCCAGACATTAGTGCAGAATACTGAGAATCCATAGCCCATCCTCCGAGTTGGTATGAAAGAGCTACACTCATATCAAACTGACGATACTGCAAAGAGGTATTGAAACCACCATAAAGCGTCGGAATAGACGACTTCCCATACTCATAACGATCTGCCTCGTTGGTATTATTTACCTTTTTATGACCTATTACCTTACCACTAGAGTCATACTCGTTAGCCCAGAAAAGAGATTCTCCATTCTCTGGATTTACGCCTGCAAATTTAAAGCCATACCAATTGTATATAGAGGCGCCTTTTCTCATCAGATAATTCCCAGTAGCCCAACCCGTTTGTGGTCTATCAGAAGGTAGTTCAAGAAGTTTATTATCATAGTGAGTCAAGTTAAGACCGACATTCCATCTAACCTTTGAACGTGCAATAATATCATATGAAAGCTCTGCCTCAATACCTGAGTTTCGCATCTTCATTGTATTCTCCCATATTGACGATGGTGCACCCTGAGATGGTGGCAACTGTTTTGAATAAAGTAGATCCCACGTCTTCTTGTAGAAATACTCTACTGAACCAGAAAATCTATTCCACAATCTAAAATCAAAACCTACGTTGAAGTTATTACTCTTCTCCCATGTTAGATTAGGGTTACCTCTAAAGACATAAACCAAACCAATCTCTCCATCCTGTGGTACTACTGTATACTGATCTTTATAAGGCGTAGAGTTTGGTACATTATCATTACCCTGAGTACCAAAACTTGCTTTTAGCTTCAAGTCGTTTAGATAGTCTACATTAGACAAGAAATCCTCTTGAGTCATTCTCCATGCCCCACCAACAGACCAAAAGCTACCCCATCTAGAATCTGGGTGAAACTTAGATGATCCATCCAAACGATAACTTGCCGAGAGGTAATACTTATCCCTATAGCTATACTTCGCTTGTGAGAAATAGCCCTCTAGAGAGTACGTCTGCTTGGTTGATGATGCATCTGTTAGGACAACACCATTGTCAAGTTCTGGATTAGTTGGAACAAAGAAATTCTCTTTTGTTGCACTCAAGTTAGAGACCACATCACTCTTAGATTCATGACCTAATAGAACTTCAAATGAGTGTTTATCATGGAATGTTCTGCTCCAGTTCAATAACTGGTTAGCATTAAATGCCATCGTTCTTGTTGATGACTTTGTCGATCGACCATTAACATTCAATGCATCGCCACCTATCGGAGTCTGAAAATCAATTGTTGAAGTATTAAAGTTGTCTGCACTAACATTTACTGTAAATACAAAATCCTTCAAGAAGTTTATCTGAGCATAAACCTTCGCATTAACAACATCTCTTTTTGACTCTCTAATGTTATTTGCTTGCTGATCTATAGGATTAGCATTAGCGCCTATTGGTCGCTTTAAGTAGTCAGATGAACCATAATCATATACTCGTGATCCATTCGAGCCAATAACATAATTACCCTCTGAATCGCGCATATATACAGGGTAGATAGGCGCGACCTGCTGTCCAAAATAAAAAATACTTGACGAATTTGTTCCTCCAACGTTTGGTGCATTGGTTGTCAAGGTTGATGCTCCCAAGTTAAAACCTGTCTTCAACCAATCGGTAACTGTATAATCTACCTTTGTGCGAGCTGAGTAACGCTTAAGATTTGACTGTTCTGTATATGAATCCTCAGTCAAAAAGCCAAATGATGTATACGTTGAAACCTTGTCTGTTCCTGTACTAATAGATAGGTTATTCTCTTGACGTAGGCCAGCTGAGAATGCCTCGTCAAACCAATTATCTTGATAGAGTAGTTGTGCATTTGGATTCAATCTTCCTGTAAAAGGATCAACCAACTGATCATTAGCTACATTAAAACTATTATATCCACCAAGCTGCGACACCAAATTTGAAGAAGCATACTGCCCTGCTTGATAAGCCGATGTTCCTGCTCCATAATATTGTTGGTTTCGCATTGCTTCCCAATACAATTCATAGTACTCCGAAGATGAATCCAAAACATCATAACCTCGCACTCCTCTTACATTGAAACCTGTTCGGTTATCTAAGCTTAAAGATACTTTGCCGACCTTCCCCTTGCGTGTAGTAATCATTATTACACCATTAGCACCGCGGGCACCATATAGAGAGTTCGAGGCTGCATCCTTAAGGACGCTCATCGACTCAATATCCTGAGGATTTATTGTATTCAAAGCTCCTTCATAAGGAACTCCATCAACAACAATCAGAGGGTTACTAGAGGCACTAATTGACCCAATACCACGAACCCTTATCGTAGCACTCGAGCCAGGTTGGCCTGAAGAACTTGTAACCTGAACTCCAGCCATAGCGCCCTCCAAGGCCTTAGAAACCTCTGACACCTGAAGCTTAGAGATCTTTTCAGAACTCATGTTTCCCGCAGAACCGGTAAAAGATGATTTCTTAGCTGTACCATAAGCTACAACGATAACCTCATCTAGATCCTGACTTTGGCTTACTAGCTTCACGTGTACACGTGGGGCTACTGGTACCTCCTGAGATACCATACCAACATAACTAACTACTAACGTTCTTCCATCAGACGGCACACTCAAGGTGAAGTTACCATCATAGTCCGATACAGTGCCCGTGGTCGTACCCTTGACAACAATAGATGCGCCGATAACCGGCTCCCCATCATCTGCAGATACTACATGCCCCGTAACGTTAGTTTGTGCCATAAGAGCAGTAGCCCCTAAGACAAACAACAAGAGAATAAAAGTAAATTTTCTCATTAGATTAAAACACTTAGATAATTATATACACACTGTGACTTGAACCTACCTCTCAGTTGGTAGATCCAATGTCGATTTTTCTAATAGAATATAGGTAATCCCCAAATGACATATAAGTAAGAATAATATATATGATGAAAACACCGTAATACAAATCCAAACACTATACACCCGTAATGTTTCGCAATTTAGAATTTGTTTTTTCAACTACAACAACTATTATTCACATTAACACTATTTTAACAACTATGGGAAAACTAAGCAAATAGTAAGCCAAACCCAAATAGTTTGAAAAAAAATAAGCTACAAATGATAATATATGAAAGCAATTCAGGTCAAAAAAGATAAATTTTCAATACAACACTATCGTAGACGAGAAAAAGAGGGAGATGACGCAATGTTAACATATTTGAATTTTAAAGTATCAATAGTAAATTATTTAATATATTAGAAAAAATAAATCAGTGTTATCGAACTTATTACTAGACAATAAGCAGGTGAAATATCAAAAAAATACCCTAAGGGCAATATTGATAACAAAACGTCAAAAACAAAACCAGACCCCTTAAAAGCAATTTAACAATAGTCAATATCTACTCACCAAATATAGATCAAACATTGGTTAATATATAATACTAAGATAGAGAATTAAATAAATATTATGAACGATCATTTTAAAATAAACAAGTAAATATAGAGCATAAACCCTAAACAATAATCAATTAAGGCATAATAACCATTGACATATCTATCATATAATACATAACAAGGAAACATGAACTAAAATCAAGGATGATAAATTATCAATTTGCTACAAATACACAAGAAACCCAAACTTAAAGACAGATATCATAACTCAGTATAAAGATCCAAAAACATATTGCTATCCACATAGCAAACCACACTCAATATTTATTAGAGAACTTTATTGACAAAAGCGAACATATCTACCTATAATATCCTTATAATATAATATCTTTGCACTACGATTTAATAAGTAATAAAAAACTTGTACCGTATGATAAAAGTTCAATTTCCAGACGGCTCATCAAGAGAGTTTGCCAAAGGCACTACTCCTAGACAAGTCGCCGAAAGCATTAGCTCCCGCCTTGCACAAGACATTATTGCTGCAAGCATCAATGGCGAAGAGTGGGACATCATGCGCCCCATCGAGAATGATGGCGCTATAAGATTATACAAGTGGGATGACGCTGAGGGCAAGCACGCCTTTTGGCACACATCTGCCCATCTATTAGCCGAAGCTCTACAAACGCTATATCCAGGTATCACATTTGGTATTGGACCAGCACTAGAGAGTGGGTTCTACTATGATGTAGATCCAGCTGAAGCTATTATTCGTGAAAGCGACCTTCCTGCAATCGAAGCTAAGATGATGGAACTAGCTGCTCGCAAAGAAGAGGTCGTTCGTAAAGAGATCTCTAAAGCTGACGCTATTAAACTTTTCGAAGAGAGAGGTGAACAGTACAAAGTTGAGCTTATCAGCGAACTTGAGGATGGTCATATCACCACATATACACAAGGTGAATTCACAGACCTTTGTCGCGGGCCTCACCTTCCAAATACAAGCATTATCAAAGCTGTTAAACTGACAGCTATCGCTGGTGCATATTGGAGAGGAGACGAGAAACGCAAACAGCTTACTCGCATCTACGGTGTCAGCTTCCCTAAGAAGAAGATGCTTGATGAGTATGTTACTATGATGGAAGAGGCTAAAAAACGTGACCACCGCAAAATTGGTAAAGAGCTTGAACTATTCATGTTCTCACAAGCTGTTGGCCAAGGTCTACCATTGTGGTTACCTCGCGGCACTGCTCTTCGTGACCGCCTTGAGATGTTCCTAAAGCGCATTCAAAAACGTTTTGGATACCAGCAGGTAATGACTCCACACATTGGAGCAAAACAACTTTACGTAACCTCTGGACACTACGCCAAATATGGGAAAGACTCTTTCCAACCAATACATACACCAGATGAGAACGAAGAGTTCCTTCTAAAACCAATGAACTGCCCTCACCACTGTGAGATATTCAAGGCACTACCTCGCTCATACAAAGATCTACCTCTTCGTTTTGCAGAGTTTGGTACCGTTTATCGCTACGAACAGTCAGGTGAGCTTCATGGTTTAACTCGTGTGAGAGGCTTTACTCAAGATGATGCTCACATCTTCTGTCGTCCAGATCAGCTTAAAGAGGAGTTCCTTAAGGTTATGGATATCATCTTCATCATCTTCAAAGCTCTAAACTTCGAAAACTTCGAAGCTCAGATCTCACTTCGCGACCCTAGCAATACAGAGAAGTATATCGGATCTGATGAGAATTGGGACAAAGCAGAAAGTGCTATTGTTGAAGCATGCCAAGAGAAAGGTCTAAAAGCTCGCGTAGAAACAGGTGAAGCAGCATTCTACGGACCAAAACTTGACTTCATGGTCAAAGATGCTATTGGTCGTCGCTGGCAGCTAGGTACAATCCAGGTTGACTACAACCTCCCTGAGAGATTTGACCTAGAATACACTGGCTCAGACAACCAAAAACATAGACCAGTGATGATACACCGTGCACCATTCGGCTCTATGGAGAGATTCGTTGCTGTTCTTATCGAACACACAGGAGGTAAATTCCCTCTTTGGTTAACACCAGACCAATGCGTTATCCTACCTATCTCTGATAAGTACAACGACTACGCAAACGAGATAGCACACCAATTAAACATGAGCGATATCCGCACACTAGTGGACGATCGAAATGAGAAAATTGGACGTAAAATACGTGATAATGAAATGAAGCGTATTCCTTATCTACTTATCGTAGGCGAGAAAGAGGCTGAAAATGGCGAGATATCTATCCGTAGACAAGGCGAGGGAGACCAAGGAAGCATGAAAGTAGCAGACTTCGCTACTATGATGACTAAATTAGTTGACGAGCAGATGAACCAATATTGATATAACTATCATTCCGACATTTTATACAACAATATAAGAGGATGTGCCTTTAATAGGTACATCCTCTTATATTATTATAGCAAAACATGATTAAGGAGGAAGTATCTGATTTGTAAAATCTGAACAACACCCCCCAATTTCAAACTCTGTGAGAAAAAAATCTGTTTTTTCTATCGCCACACCAAGAGCTTAACATATCACTAGCTTATATTTTACATCGATAAGAGAAGAGAACAAAAAGTTCACTGATTATAAATATTTATTAAGTCACTAATGCGAGATAATTAACTAAAATAGAGTCTGTGGCGATAGGATCCTATCACCACATATCGCCACACCCTATCACCACACTTAACTTACTGACAACCACATAAGGTGGCGATGTGGCGATAGAAATCATCAAAACTAAGACTCTGTGAGGGAATTTTGTCATTTCATTAATAGTGATTTGTTAAATCGGTACTTAATTTAACCAACTACTACGTATGCTGGATAGTATAATGTGTAGCGGTATTTGCTTGTACCTAATTTTGCAGTGAGTTTAGGGTATAAAGTCAAAGGGTTTTGGGTGTAAAGTCAAAGAGTTTTACCCCTCAACTCACAGACTTTTTATCAACGGATAAGAGCTGAGCTACGTCAATTCATAATTCATAATGCTGAATTCATAATTAAACTGCAAAGTCTAAACGTCTCTACAGTGTAGCCCCAACAATCTCGTCAACAGACGAGATCTCAACAGCAAAGCCTCAACAAAGGAATTCTCCACAGATCTATCGGATAAGAGCTTCGTTACCACTACGCTGAATCAATTCATAATTGGAACTACACAGATTATCTGTTTTGTAAAATTGGTTGATGGGGGTCAAATTTCAAACTCAGTGAGAAAAAAATCTGTTTTTTCTATCTACATAGTCTCAGGTTAACAGTTGCGATATCTGTTATTTACACAGACAAATATGATGTTTAGGTAAAGTCTAATACAAATAGCTTGAAAAATATAATATCAGACTATATTTTAAGATAAATATCATTGGTGTAGATAGAATTCTATCTACACCCTATCTACACCCCTATCTACACCTGATAACCACCTACGGTGTAGATAGTGTAGATAGAAGTCATCAAAACTAAGACTCTGTGAGAAGATTTTGCCATTTCATTAATAGTGAGTTGTTAAATCAATCATTTTATTAACCCTCTTAAGATACTAAATAACACTTGAATAGTTGATCCTGAAAAAGATAAAACACTCAGAGGATTTAATTCTACTAGTGTATAATTCATATTCAACAAAAGCCTCAGCCTAACTCATTGTCAGGCTGAGGCTTTTATCAACATAGGCAGTGTCTAAACTCTTAATACGCACTGCCTAACAACCCATCAATAGTAGACCGAGATAACAGAACTACCTATGACTCTTAGGCCAACTATTATAATAAATAAAAAGGATCGAACCCTTATAAAAGAGTCCAATCCCTATATATTCAATCTCCAAAAAGAAATATCTATATTTAAAATAGAATTATGAGTTGAAGATATTAATCAAGCTTCAAAACAGCAAGGAAGGCTTTTTGCGGAACCTCAACAGTACCGATCTGCTTCATACGCTTCTTACCCTTCTTCTGTTTTTCAAGTAGTTTACGCTTACGTGAAATATCACCACCATAACATTTTGCTGTCACATCCTTACGAACAGCCTTGATAGTCTCACGAGCAATAATCTTTGCACCCACAGCTGCCTGAATAGCAATATCAAACTGCTGACGTGGAATTAACTCCTTAAGCTTCTCACACATACGACGTCCAAAGGTCACTGAGTTATCAACGTGAGTCAAGGTTGAAAGTGCATCAACTGGCTCCCCGTTTAGCAGAATATCCAATTTTGCCAATCTCGATGGGCGATGGTCATGGATATGATAATCAAACGAAGCATACCCTTTTGAGATAGATTTTAGTCTATCGTAGAAGTCTATCACAATCTCCCCAAGAGGAATATCGTAAATGATCTCTACACGGTCACCCGAGATATACTCCTGCTTAACAAGCTCACCACGCTTACCTAAACATAGAGTCATGATTGGCCCAATATATGTAGTGTTTGTTATGACAGAAGCTCTAATGTAAGGCTCCTCAATCATCTCAATGTTTGTTGGGTCTGGTAGTCCCGATGGGTTGTGTACCTCGAAAGTGTTACCCTTCTTATCTGTTACAATATATGAAACGTTGGGTACCGTAGTGATAACATCCATATCAAACTCTCTATCCAACCTCTCTTGAATGATCTCCATGTGAAGCAATCCAAGGAATCCACAACGGAATCCAAAACCAAGAGCTATAGAGCTTTCTGGTTGGAAGGTCAATGAAGCATCATTTAGTTGCAGCTTCTCTAGAGATGCTCTAAGGTTCTCATAATCCTCAGCCTCGATTGGATATACCCCAGCAAATACCATAGGCTTAACCTCTTCGAAACCTGAAATACTTTTCTCGCATGGATTAGCAACGTGTGTAATCGTATCACCCACCTTAACCTCTTTTGAGGTTTTGATACCAGAGATGATATATCCCACATCACCACAACCAACCTCTGTACGAGACTCCATATCGAGACGAAGAATACCAATCTCATCAGCTTGATACTCCTTTCCAGTGTTGAAAAACTTCACTTTGTCTCCTTTGCGGATTGTACCATTCTCAATCTTAAAGTATGCTATGATACCACGGAAAGAGTTGAATACAGAGTCAAAGATTAGCGCTTGAAGTGGTGCCTCAGGATCTCCCTTTGGAGATGGTACGCGATTGATAATTGCAGATAATATATCCTCAATACCGATACCAGTCTTACCACTAGCTCTAATAATGTCTGATCTATCGCAACCAAGTAGTTCGATAATTTGATCCTCTACCTCCTCTGGCATTGCACTAGGAAGATCAACTTTATTGACAATAGGTATGATCTCAAGATCATGCTCTATGGCCATATATAGGTTTGAGATTGTCTGTGCTTGGATACCTTGAGCAGCGTCAACGATCAAGAGTGCACCTTCACAGGCAGCAATTGAGCGTGATACTTCATATGAGAAGTCAACGTGGCCCGGAGTATCAATTAGGTTTAGGGTATACTTCACCCCCTCATGAACATAGTCCATCTGAATGGCATGACTCTTAATTGTAATTCCACGCTCGCGCTCCAGGTCCATATTGTCCAATACTTGAGCTTGTAGCTCCTTGCCAGTCACAGTTTTGGTAAACTCCAAAAGACGGTCAGCAAGGGTACTCTTGCCGTGGTCAATATGGGCAATAATACAAAAGTTACGAATATTCTTCATCTAAAATTGTAGTGCTAATTCTATTTGGTACAAAGATAGTAAAATTATGGATAACTACAGAATTACTATAGCATTGCGTTAGAACTGAAGGTTCATCCCAATGCGCAGACCATGGCGATCAACCCCAGGATGCTCTCTGTATGATAATCTCCATACATAGTCGATACGAATAAATCTCAAGATATTGTCGATACCAATTGAAGCCTCCATATAAGGCATTCCACGCATAGAGTAAGCCATTGGATCACCATTAGGCTGTTTAGGAAAAAGCATTTGCTTGCTATTCTCTCGAGGGTCATTCTTATCACTAAGTGATCCAGCAAAACCCTTAAATCCGACAACCTCTCGAAGCTTTAGATACCTATTGAAAGGAAGAGTATTGAATATTAATCCTCCCATATGGTAATCTAGCTGCCATGAAAGGTACTGATCTGTGATGAACTCAGATACCCCCATAAGGTCAAAGGTCTCATTAACATAAAGATAAGATGGATTTGCCTGCGGTGTGACCAGATATGGGAATGGCACTTCATCCCACTGCTTCCCAGCCTTTAGAAGTAAATCAAAATAACCAAACCCTGAGGCTCTAATCCTCTGATAGACGGAGAAATCAGTGATATTATAGCTATAATCCCCTCCTAAAAGATCCTTTATTCCTGTGCGATGCGAGAGGGTTAATACAGGGTTATTCTTAGTCGTATAAAACCTACCATATCTACGTTGATAGAATCTCTCATCGGGAGCAAAGCGTAATCTAAGTCCCAACTCTGTAGCTCGCAGAGATGATAGGATTGTTGATTCTGAAGAGGTATTAGGAAGCTCAAAGGTAAGCGTACCTAGAGGGAACTCTTGACGGCTATTCGCCCAAAACTCATAGGAGAACCCAGTCCTATACTCTCGATGAAAGGCCATACGCATACTACGTACTCTAAGCATCTGCTCAATGGGATATCGGCGAAATGAGTAGAAGAGATTATCCTTGTTCTCCGATACAAGATCACTGCCAGGAAATGCGACGTCATCCTTTATAGATAATGACAGCGAGTGTATTGGGTAGTCATTTGGATGACGTTTATCATCGTTAAAGCAGTAGGATAGTTGTGTGAAATATTTCCACTTCTCATCCTTGAGGCCATAAGCCGCATAACCATCAAGAAAAAGTTTTGGATGCAGCTTATTGGTGGTTGAGCCCCCAACTCTAAGCCTACAACCCTCTATCTCATTAAAAGTAACAATGGAGAATAAGGGTGATATATTCCACTTACCAAAATCAAACTCATCCTCAATAATAGAACCAGCAATCCATACCCATGGTGAACTCTCCGCTCCAACAATCTTTCGACTTATCTCCTCTTTTACTGCACGCTCCCTGTCGGTGAGTGGCTCTATTCTGTGGTCTACCCAAAACTCCTCACCGTGTGTCCAGACATCCTTGGCATAAGTAAGAATAGGTTTGTTATTAAATTCTTTAGTTGATATTTGATCGAATTGATAGTTTGAATAGGTATGCACTCTCCTTAGTGCTAATTTAAGAATAGCAATCTCAAAACTGACATCATCACGTATAAGAAGCCACCTGCCATTATCATCTTTGACATAGTCCTGCTTTACAAAGAGCCTATCAAGGAAGTTGATGTTCCTATGACCTTGAAGCTCCATATTAGCTCGTCTTATGGCATAACTACCATCTCTTGCCACATAAAGCCTACCTTTAAATCCTAGAGAAAGGTTATTGGTAGGAGCAAATTCAACTATAGAACAACTATCTTCACCAACAACAACAACTCTATCTAGCAATCTGTAGTTATATAAACTCTTAGATATGTTTGTCAATGGCCCTGGCACACTCTGCAAAAGCAGGCGTATCTCAGAGTCATATATACTAAACCCATAGAAACTCTCATCGGTTAATAACTTTATCCCTTGCTCAGAGATGAGCTTATCTACCCAATCGTGATTAATTGCCCTAACATTAATTCTAGACTGCTCACCTGGGGAGGTAGTAACCTCCTCTAGCTTCTCGCGCGTAAGTAGATAATCAATAGACTCTCCGGTCACATCAGAGGTGTCTGTATATCTAAACAGGTCTTTTAGATGCCTTAGTAGTAGTCTATTTTTCTCCTTCTCTGAGAGGTTAAGCCATCCTAGTGATAGTCTCTCATATCTATCTACTTGATACGAGGAGCTCATCTCCACCCTATTACTCTTACGATTAGCAATAATAGAGTCTAGCAGCTGTGATGTTATCTTATCCGTATTGATAATCTCTCCTATCGAATCTAATTCAACAGCAATTGGCTCTCTAGCATTCAGCGAGAGCCATGCAGAAGATAGTACTAAAAGGAGGAAAAATGATCTTGTCACTGTTTGTCGAGGTGTTATAAGGATATACTTACTTGAAGTACACTCCTCTATTTCTAAATAGTATCCAGATAATGATAGGTGCTCCAAAGAGGGCAGTAACTGAGTTTACTGGAAGGGTTATATTTAAGCCTGGTAATTGTGACAATATATCACATAGAAGCATAAGTGAGGCTCCACAAAATAGAGAAGCTGGAATAAGCTTACCATGATCAGTAGTCCTCATCCAACCTCTAGCTATGTGAGGAACTGTAACACCTATAAATCCAATTGGACCTGTAAATGCAGTGGCTGTACCAGCGAGAAGAGCTGTTGAAACAATTATCCAAAATCGGACTTGAGTCAACGGCACCCCTAAAGCTCGAGCATAGTTCTCACCCAATAACATCGTGTTTAAGTGTTTCTGTAGAAGATAGGCAATGAGCAGACCAGCAAAGATAAGAGGAAGCATAACGGTCATCTCACTCCATGAAACACTGCTGAGAGATCCAAAGGTCCAAACTATAAAGAGTTTTATTGCGTCAGGATTGCTTATACTCTGTATTATCGCAATTGCAGAACCAGCTATGTTACCTATCATTATCCCAGTAATAAGTAGCGATATATTTTCGGGGATCTTAGTTGATATTAGAAGTACTAACAAAAGTACTGATAAAGCTCCAATTACAGCAGAGGTAATTAACCCCCACTCACCAAAAACAGATATTGAGGATCCAAACATTGTGGCTAGAGCTACACCTAACCCTGCTCCAGAGTTGACACCTAAGACATCTGGCCCAGCAAGAGGATTACGAAATAATGTCTGCATCAAAAGACCCGCAACAGAGAGAGCTGCACCTACAGAGAGAGCTGTCAGGGCCTTGGGGAGTCTAAAATTTAGAATTATCTCTCGCACAATAGGATCATCCTCTCCTCCGACAATTAGCGACAGCAGCTTTGAGGGCTCAATCCAGACAGAACCACTTAGCAAATCTGCAATAAAAAGAGCAAACAGGAGAAGTAGCATAAGTGCAATTTTTCTCATAAAATGTAAATAAGATAGTTATAATAAATAGCACTAAAGCGAGATCCCTTCGTGCTTATTCCTATATGTTTTGTTTGACAAATGTAAGAATAAAGAGTCAAGAAAGCGAAATTAGCAAGCAAAGTTTGTACAGTCAGATTTAATTACTAACTTTGCAGCGCTAAAAAGTAAAACTAACATCAAACTTAATGTTATGAACAATTACGAAACCGTTTTCATTTTGACTCCCGTTTTGTCTGACGTTCAGATGAAGGAAGCGGTAGAAAAATTTACAAACCTACTCAAAGGAGAAGGTGCTGAGATCATCAACGAAGAGAATTGGGGCCTTAAAAAATTGGCTTATCCTATCCAGAAGAAATCAACTGGTTTTTACAACCTAGTTGAATTCAAAGCTAACCCAGAAGTAATCGCGAAATTGGAAATCCAATTCCGTCGTGACGAGCGCGTTATCCGTTTCTTGACTTTCAAACAAGACAAATTCGCTGCTGAATACGCTGGTAAAAGAAGATCAAAATCATCACAAGCTTAATTTAGGAGGACTAAGACATGGCACAAAACGCAGAGATCAGATATCTTACACCCCCAACTGTGGATGTTAAGAAGAAAAAGTATTGCCGTTTCAAAAAAAGCGGAATCCGTTACATCGACTACAAAGACGCTGAGTTCTTGAAAAAATTCTTGAATGAGCAAGGTAAAATCCTTCCTCGTCGTATTACAGGTACTTCTTTGAAGTTCCAACGCAGAATCGCGCAAGCGGTTAAGAGAGCTCGTCACTTGGCGTTGCTTCCTTTCGTAACTGATATGATGAAATAATTAACAGGAGGAAATTACTATGCAACTTATTCTTAAAGAAGATATTTTCAATTTGGGTTTTAAAGACGACGTAGTTACTGTTAAAAACGGTTACGGTCGCAACTATCTAATCCCACAAGGAAAAGCAATCATCGCTTCTCCTTCTGCTATCAAAATGTTGGAAGAGAACCTTCGTCAGCGCGCTCACAAGTTGGCTAAAATCAAAGCTGATGCTGATGCACTTGCTGCTAAATTCGAAGGCATTTCTTTGACTATTGCTGCTAAAGCAAGCTCACAAGGCAAAATCTTTGGTTCTGTAACGAACATCCAAATCGCTGAGGAATTGGCTAAATTGGGTATCGAAGTAGATCGCAAGATGATCAACATCAAAGAAGCTGTTAAAGAAGTAGGTTCTTACCAAGCTATCGCACGTCTTCACAAAGAGGTTTCTGTAGAGATTCCTTTCGAAGTAGTAGCTGAGTAATCACTACCATTAACGAATATAAAAGAGGTTATCCTGAAAAGGGTAGCCTCTTTTTTTGTCTATTGCATTCAATAGCCTATATTTGCAAATAAACAATAACTCTATCTAATCATCGATCTATGAAGGATTACATATATACACTAGAGCTTAAGGTTCGGGACTATGAGTGTGACTTACAGGGAATAGTAAACAATGCAGTATATCAAAACTACCTAGAGCATACTCGTCATGAGTTTCTCGAGGAGAATGGGATTAGCTTTGCAGCTCTCCATGCTCAAGGAGTTGATCCTGTTGTTTCAAGGATAACAATAGACTTCAAGAAACCTCTTAAAAGTGGTGATAGGTTCGAATCAAAACTAAACCTGAGAAAAGAGGGATTAAAGTTCATATTTGAACAAGCAATATACAGAAAGTCAGATGGGGCTCTCAATATAACAGCAAAGGTTGAGACTGTCTCTCTGGTAAATGGCAAGCTCACTAGAGGTAGTGAACTTGAACAAATATTCAGCGATCTCCTATAGATAATAGACCTCATTAATACCATAACCAATGGATGATCAAACACTTTACAGATTAGCTCTTCCCTTAGTTAAAGGTATTGGAGTTGTTGTTGCTAGACAATTAGAGTCATCTGCAGGTTCTGCTGAGGCTATTTTTAAAGGATCAAAAGAGTATCTTGCATCATTACCAAATATGCGAGCAGGATTGATGGAAGAGTTGAGATCTTCAGAACCACTTAGGCGTGCTGAGAAGGAGCTATCATTCTGCATTAATCACAATATAGACATACTTCACCATACAGACAAATACTACCCTACTCTTCTTAAGGAGTGTTCAGACGCACCATATTCTCTATTCTTTAAAGGAGAGAAGAGTGCTCTATTGAAGCCATCCATAGCTGTAATAGGTACTCGGAACTCGACGGAGTATGGCAAGGGGTTGACAGCAAACTTTGCAAAGGAGCTTAAGGAGTATATGCCAGACTACTCAATAGTGAGTGGCCTAGCCTACGGTGTAGATATAGCTGCACATAGAGCTGCACTACAAAACGATATATCCACTATCGCAGTTCTTGCTCACGGTTTAGATAGAATATATCCTCCAACTCACAGAGGTACCGCAGCTGAAATGCTAAGAGATGGAGGAGTGCTTACTGAGTATCTGAGTGGTACCAGTCCAGACAAACCAAATTTCGTACAAAGAAATCGAGTTGTTGCTGGATTAGCCTCTGCAATAGTAATCATTGAGTCTAAAGAGAAAGGTGGAGCAATGATCACGGCACAGGTCGGTAGAGGTTATGGAAGACCAATTTTTGCATACCCAGGGCGTGTTGGTGATATTAGCTCCTCTGGTTGTAATATGTTGATCTCCAAAAACGAGGCAAGATTGATAACAAGCATCACAGACCTAATAAATGAGATGGGTATCAACAGAGCTGTTATGGAGAATAATGTAATACAAAAAAGATTATTCGTAGAGCTATCAAAAGAGGAAGAGAGTATATTCAATACAATCCAATCTGGTGAAGAAAGAGCTGATGAGATATCACTCATTGTGGGTATACCTATATATAAGCTTAGATCTATGCTCATTGAGATGGAGATGAGAGGTGTATTACAGGCTCTACCAGGGGGGATATATAAGATCATATAACAATGACTTTCAAACATAAAGCATGAAACTACCTGACCAAAATATTATTAGAGAAAAGAGCTCAAAGATAGAGGCTCTTCTATACAGCTACAGAGTTTCTGAGGCTATCAACGAAATAAAAGAGATGGCTCAATGGATGAACTACTCAAAATGTATAGATGAGATGGAAAGCTCTCAAACTACCTACTCATATATATTAAACTATCTGGTTGAGGGATATGAAGACAAGGAGCGCGAGAAGCACTATAGACACTTGATACAAACAGCTTTTCACTGGTTTGAAATAACCAAAGATAAACTCCTTACTAATGTTTCAACCGATATGCTATACTCTATCAAAAGGGGGCTTATCGAAAACTACATACGTGTGGCAGGTAAGGAATTTGAGAATTATCTCGATGATACACTTCTCAAGATCGAGGATCTAAAAAACCAAAAGGAGGTACTAAACGATGAGTTATCAACTGTTGAGCAACTAGGAGTTTCTATTGATGATATAAATAGGGAGTATGATGACACACTATCAACACTTTTTGAAATCGTATGGTGTGCTGTGAGAGTAAAAAGATTCAATCCTATCTACGAACAGTTGATCTCCGAGGATAAGTACTCAACAGATATTAGAGTTACAGTTGTATCAGCATTAATGCTATCGCTGACCCTCAACTTCGAAGAAGATAAACTTTCAGCTATACTCACTGGGTGTCGCTCTTCTAATGTGGAAGTTAGAGAGAGAGCACTTACTGCACTTGTAATCACAAGAGGGTATCATTCTAAACGCCTCTCATTCTATCCAGAGCTAGAAGCTAGAATAAAAGAGATTATTGAGGATGAGATGCTCTCTAAGGAGCTTAAACAAATAATTATTAGCTGTGAGTATTGCAGAAATACAGACAGCGTAAATAAGTATATGAGTGAGGTGGTCTTCCCTAGTATCCTCAAGAAGATTAAAGATATAGATAATGATCCTGATAGTGAGAAGCTAGACAAACACCCTCGATGGGTCAATAATGTGGAGGACATAAATGATAAGATAGAGATTATAGGTAAATTGGAGCAGAATGGTTACGACATATTCTACTCTAGCTTCTCACACCTTAAAACTTTTTCATTCTTCAATAAAGTGTCAAACTGGTTTCTTCCATTCAATCCGGACAACAGCTATATTAGGAAAGTATTTAAGCTCAAGGATAAACAGATGTCGCCTATTCTTAATATTGTTAGAAGATCTGAGTCTATTTGCAATTCTGACAAATACTCTCTAACATTAAGTATGGAGAGAATGCCAGATGAGTCACGTAAAGAGGTTATAAAGACATTCTACAACTATAACCCAGAGGATGAGGTAATCTTAAGTGCTAAGCCCAAAGATCCTTTGATAATAACTCAGAAATATATACAAGATTGTTACCGCTTCTTTACGCTAAACAATAATTGGAGCAGAGCTATCAATCCAATAAGAGATGGAGTCTTCAATATATCTGATCCTCTATTTGCTCCTCTCTACAAAGACAACTCTCTTCTCATGCTTTTAATGAATTACTATATAGATGTAAGTAGGTTTGAAGATGCTTTGAAAGTGATAGAAAGATTAATATCTATTGATAATACCTCTGCTGTGATGTACCAAAAGCTAGGATACTGCAATGAGCAGATATCTAAACATCAAGAGGCTATCAATGCATATCTAAAGGCTGAGATACTACAACCTAATGATGCGTGGACGGTAAGACGAATAGCAGCTATATATGATGAGTTGAAGGATTACGAAACAGCTAAGGGTTATTACCTAAGAGCTATTGAATTATCACCAGACAACAAAATGACACTGCTTCGTCTTGCTGCTTTCTTGATCAGACAAGAGAGATTTAGCGAGGCTATTGGGTACTTCTATAAAGTCTACTTCCTTGATGAAAAGAACATAAAAGCTCTTCGAGGAATAGCGTGGTGCTCTATTATGCTGAATAAGATAGAGGATGGTGAGCGTATCTCTAGCAGAATAATAGAGGAGTCAGACAATGCCTCCGATTGGTTAAATGCAGCTCATATTGCTTGTCTAAGCAACAACATGAAATTAGCTGTTCAGAGATACACAAAAGCATATGATCTACTCGAGCACAATACTGATAAACTTTATCAGCTTCTTGAGCAGGATCGTTCTGATCTTATAAAAGCCGGTATAAATGCTGATATAATAAATAAGCTTCCTGATCTTGTTACTTTGAACTCAAAATAGTAAACCAACTAAAGGAATCCCTCCTATATTGATAGCTCAATGTAGGAGGGATTCCTTATATTTGCACTAAATGAAATAAAGATAGGAATGGCTAAAACAGCAAAATCAGTATATGTCTGCACTGTATGTGGACAGGACTCCCCTAAATGGGTGGGCAAATGCCCTGCGTGCGGAAGCTGGAATAGCTTTAGTGAGGAGTTTATTGCAAAAAGCAGTACTAAGGGCGGACTACTAGGCGACAAGGATCGTGTAGCAGCTAAACCACAACGAATAGATCAGATTAGTGTTAGTGCTGAAGTTAGACTAGACATGCAAGATGAGGAGCTTAACAGAGTACTTGGCGGTGGGCTAGTAAAAGGTTCTGTAGTTCTTCTAGGGGGGGAACCAGGTATAGGTAAGTCAACACTTATCCTACAATCCATCCTCAAGCTAAAAGGGATAAAAGTTCTATATGCATCTGGTGAGGAGAGTGCTAGTCAAATAAGACTTCGAGCAGAGAGACTAAAACAAGAGAATCAAGAGTGCTATATTGTTTGTGAGAATAGCCTAGAGGGAATTATGACTCACATCAAGAATATTGAACCTCAGCTTTTGGTTGTAGACTCAATACAAACAATAGCCACCTCAACACTAGAGTCGTCACCCGGTAGTGTAGCTCAAGTGCGAGAGTGTGCTGCCGCACTTCTAAGATATGCCAAGGAGCAAAATGTACCTATATTCATCGTTGGACACATCACTAAAGAGGGAACACTCGCAGGTCCAAAAGTTTTGGAACATATTGTAGATACTGTACTTCAGTTTGAGGGAGACCAACACTATCTATATAGAATACTACGCTCAACAAAGAACCGCTTTGGTAATAGTGCCGAGCTAGGGATCTACGAGATGAGAAGAGAGGGGCTAAGAGAGGTCTCAAACCCTTCTGAGATGCTTCTATCTCTAAACAACGAAGGTTTGAGCGGAGTATCCATTGCTGCATGCGTGGAGGGTATACGCCCTCTACTCATTGAGACACAATCACTGGTTAGCAGCGCAGTGTATGGTACACCTCAACGCTCAGCCACAGGATTTGATACAAGACGTATGAATATGCTATTGGCTGTACTAGAGAAGAGAGTTGGATTCAAGCTTGCACAAAAGGATGTATTCCTAAATATAGCAGGTGGTTTGAAGGTCAATGACCCAGCGACGGATCTCTCAATAATCTGCTCCATACTATCCTCCAACCTCGATATAGCTATAGATAAAGATATATGTATGGCTGGGGAGATTGGTCTCTCTGGTGAAGTTAGACCAGTAAGCCGTGTAGAACAGAGAATACTTGAGGCAGAGAAGCTTGGACTTAAAAAGATAATACTACCTGCCGATAGCCTCAAGGGATTACCTAAGCCAAAAGCGATAGAGGTATTTCCTGTTAGAAAAGTTGAGGAGGCGTTTAGAATTCTTTTTGGATAAAGCATTAAACCACATAACTATTACCATCAACAATGAGAAAATTAAATCCATTTCGCATAACTTGCATAACCATCTTATGGCTAGTATTGGTATACCTACTGATTACAGGCCATGGAGAGTTTAACTTCCAAGTTATATTCTCAATCGTAGCCTCTGGGCTAGTAGTCTTCGTTCCGATATATAAATACCTACGTCGAACAAGATAGATCATATAATAACAATGGCGGGAGATCATAAATATGATCTCCCGCCATTGTTATTATAAATTTATTGCTGTCCGGTAAAAGTTTTTTGACGCACAAAAAAAAGGGTTGAATCTTCAATTAGATTCAACCCTTTTGGTTTACTTTATGGTTTCCGACTCCAAATATTTCAACCATGAGCAAACATACACATTTTACCGG
>JBOFEN010000111.1:0-25416 GCA_051648105.1 Bacteroidales bacterium | reverse complement strand
TCAGTCAAATTTAATAGCTGACAGTATAGCGGCTGTCCGGTAAAATGTGTATGTTTGCTCATGGTTGAAATATTTGGAGTCGGAAACCATAAAGTAAACCAAAAGGGTTGAATCTAATTGAAGATTCAACCCTTTTTTTGTGCGTCAAAAAACTTTTACCGGACAGCAATAATAAAAAATGAATTGGGTACAATCCCACTCCCTTAAGGACTTGTGGATAGTACCCAATTAATATATACGCTAAATATTACTTCTTAAGAAAATTGATCTCACGAGTCAAAGAAGTAGACTCTAGAACTATAGTGTAACTACCAGTAGGTAGATTTGAGAAGTCAATAGTTTTAGTTCCAATACCGTTTGTTGAGCCTAGACTCATCTCTGCAACCAAACGTTTAGCGCTATTATAAACCCTTACAGTCTTCTTGTTTTTGAAGTCAGCACCCCAGATAAGATCTGCTTTACGCACAACCACATTAGGTGTTAGGATTACCTCGTCAGCATCAATTAACTTAAGAGATACTTCGTTAGATAGTTCTGATTTGTTACCCCATTTATCCTCTGCAATAATAGCAATATACCATCCATTAGAATCAATCTCTTGCTCTGTAAGATCAAGTTTACGGCGGAAGTTCTGTCCCTGCTTGATTGAGTTATCAGAGTAAGTAACTACTTTATAAGCACTGCTCCAGTTTGAAGCTGTAATAGGCTCTGAATGGTAGATGATCTGATATTTCTTTGCAACACCATCATTCGGGTCTAACACGGAAGTCCAATTAAGATAGTACTGCTCGAAAGATTCCTCAAGGGCTAGGTTCTCAATAGCTACAGGAGGTGTATGATCATCCTCTGCAAGAGAACCTAAAGCATCAACAAGTCCAACACCCATAGCCGAAGCATACTGAGGTTCTGTCTCTTGCAGAGATTTAGCAGATGCTATAATCAATTCATGAGCTTTCATCGGGTCTATATTTCCCTTATGGTGTGATACCACTAAGGCCGCAATGCCTGAAACGTGAGGACATGCCATAGAGGTTCCCTCTTTATAGCTATAACCAGTACCCACAACGTCAGTACTCAAAACAGCTTTATTTGCAACACTAGATCCTCCCGGAGCAGAGAGATCAACATACTGCGAACCGTAGTTAGAGTAATCTGCTTTCTTCATATTATAGTCTGTTGAAGAAACAGCATAACATCCTAACATAAGACCGTCTTTATACTCAAAATTGTATGCGCCTGGAAAGAATGTAGCTCCAGAGTTACTATTTCCTGAGGCGAAATATATCATACCTCCTTGCATAGGAGATCCTTCTGGGCGCTGTGCATTATTGAAGTAGTCCATTGCATCCTCAACCGTCTTGTCGCGGAATCCAGCTTGAGTATATCCCCAGCTGTTTTGAGAGATCACTGCTCCCATATCTGCAGAGTAAGTGAAGGCTTCAGGCTGACCACCCCACGTATTATTTGAGGATATTTGGCAGCTCATAATACGTACACCATCACCTTTTCCAGTACCACCTGCAACACCACCTACACCAATACCATTGTTGTTAGTAGCAGAAACAGTACCTGCAACGTGAGTACCATGACTCTCGCCAATGATAGTTCCAGAATTTATAGCAAAGTTGAATCCATAATAATCATCTATGTAACCATTATTGTCATCATCAATACCGTTACCAGGTATTTCGCCCTCATTGATCCACATATTGTCAGCCAAATCTGGGTGATCAAATTTCACACCTGTATCTACAATTGCAACAACAACAGATCTATCACCAGCATTTATCTTCCATGCATCGTAAAGAGAGATATCAGCACCTTCACGTGCCCACTCAGAATCTTGCATTCGTCCGTAATGCCACTGCTTAGGTAAGTGAGGATCATTAGCTGGTAAAATAGTCGCATAAGGAGATGACTCTTGGCTTAACCCTGCATAGAAATTAGGGAAACGCTCTGATGGTTTTGCCAAATGCGAAGGCTGCTGAATGGTTTGTACAAACTCAACCTCTGAAGATCTAGAATAGCTATATACTGATTGTGCAAGAGAGGCATCTCCAGTAAAAGTCACTTTATACCATCTATCAAGTCCCCAAGCTTGGTGACGTGCTTCAAATTTACCTGCATGACGAAAAACACGCTTCATCTCTACAACTTCTATCTCTTGAGCTATAGCATCAATCTCCTGAAGACCTGTCATGACAATCCCAGCATTACGAGCTTCAAGCGCAGAAGCAGACAAAGGATTTCTAAGTTTAACATAGATTGAATTAGTCTCAACATTCTCAAGTGACATATATGCGGCACGAGAATCGCTAAGAATAGCTCTAACCATCTCGCTTTGAGTATTTGCCACACTAGACTCTTTAATATCTATGACTTCATTGGAGCAACTTTGAAAGCCCACTCCTAGTGCACCGGCTAGTACCAGTGGCATGATCTTCTTCGCTTTCATTCCTAGTAGTTTAGTTTATTGTTTTGGATTATGTAATATTCTGATTGTTCAATCCTCATTTAACTTCTCCAGTTAACCAAAGCTCAATAATTGAATTTTGGGGATCGTTTGTTTTGATCTTTATCTGTCTCTGCTGCGCACCATATTTACCCTTAGAATTAAAGTAAAGAGTAAGAGGAATGGATTCGCCAGGTAAAATAGAGTCTTTTTGTAATTTCAGTAAGGTACAATCGCATGACGAAGATGCACTTCTTATCAAGAGTATCCTTTTGCCTTTGTTGGTTAGGTTAAAACTGTGGGTTACTTCTTGACCCTCATCTATCGTCCCAAAATCAAAACTTTGGGTTTCGACATAAGCTAAGGGAGCTTCTTTGAGTTCACGAGTGGTTAACGATGAAAAATCTTCATCTAATTCTCCTTGTAAATATATATAAGCATCTGTTGATAAATTTCTGTCAAAATTGAATCGGAAGTTGTGAAAGACCCTCTCTCCAATCTTCGTCTCATCATCATATTTAGCTCTAATAATAATGTAATCAGCCTTTCGTGGATTGATTACGTTTGAGCTCATTGTGACATTGGTATTGCCGTAGGCTCTTGGAAGGGTAATTGTTACAGCTCTATCTGTAGGGTTATAAACTAAGATGGAGTCAGAAACCTCTTTCCCAACAAGAATGGCATTCATGCTAATTAGGTTTCTGTCAATCAGTAGAGGCCCGAAGGGAACAGTACATAGCTGAGAGATATCTGCAGGGGTAGCTTGTATTGAGGCTTTAACGATCTGCTCAATGGGTTTATTTGAACTATTATTAAATATACGAACCTGTGCAACAATATCACCCTTTATTGAATGAGTAAATAACGACATCGGTATCTCAAGAGTATCTCCAGGTTGGATTAACTCTTTAACACGTGTTGTGGGAGACAAATATGATACAGATGTAGTTATTGAGTCTATCTTAATGGGAGATGAAGATTGATTCAGTAGTAAAATATTGAAAGCTAAGCTATTATTGTCTGTATGTAGCCCTAATTCTATATCACCAGTATGAAGTTTAACTAGTCTTGCCTCAGTACAAGAAGAGAGAGCTACGCAAATAATAAGTGTAGTGAATTTAAATAAGTTGAGGATCATACTTTAGCTATTAAAAAAGCCAGAGAGAGTATATTGTCTCTCTGGCTTTCATTTGTATTAAATATATGGTATGAAAAGGATCAATACCATCCGTCTTGTGACATATTCAACTGTTTTATCTGATTATTGTCAGAAGGGAGCAATATAATGCTTGTGTTGCGTCCCCACTCAAGATCTTCTGGGCAAGCTCCCATAGTGATAGTATAAACATATGTTTTCATACCACGCTCAATAGCTGACTCAGATTTCTTAATGATAGTGTAGTCCGAGAAATTAGGTGGAGTTACACTCCAATCTTCAAAATTTAATTCTCCTAATAGAATGTTGCACTCTTCGCTAGCTTGAAATGCAATATCAATTGCTCCGCCTTCGTTAGGGAAACTGATATATTGCCCCTCATCAATACGAATAATATCATTACGATACTGAATTGCATCTTTAAAATCTTCTACACTGTTTTGATTAGGATTGAAGATATCAAGTTGTTCAACTGGAACAGGGAAAATACGGAACTCACGAACCTGGTTTGAACCCCAATCAGAAGAGAAAGGATAATTGGCAAAACTAATTTCGTAAGACTTTACATTATAGGCTGCACGTGTAGTCACTGGCACCTCTGTTATTGTAACATTCTCGCTAGGTTCCGAACCATACCTAAAGCCCATTTTTTCGTAAGCTCGTATCTCAACATCCTTTCCTGGTCTAGAGGTTACAGTAACAATAGCTTTTGTTATCCCACCTTCTATATCTGAACTAGAATCAAAAATCTCATCAAATTCGCTAGCCCACTCAAGTTTAAGATTGAATGAATTAGGATCACAAAGAATAGTGTAGTCAGCGACATAATCAGAGGCTTTGTCTTTGAAGGTAATCACGCCTTCACGCTTAGCATCGTCATAATCATTTGACTTAAGAGTCACAATTGCAGTATAAAACTCACCAGCATTTTCGGAACTAAGTGTCACACTCTCTATCCACGAAGGGAAAGAAACAACCTCTATTTCAACGTTTGAAACAATACCTTGAATTAGGGCTTGAGTCATTGTCTCATTAAAAGTTAGTTGAGTGTTGTATACTTTGATAAACGGGGTGAATACAACCTCTGATTTATCATCATCACTACACGAAGTTAGTGTTACTAATGGTGTTGCAACAGCTGCTGCAAAGATCAATCCAAATAGTTTTCTTTTCATCTTTTAATTTTTAATTTGGTTACTATTGAAGTTAATTTAGTCTCGTTTAATCTTTAAAAATAACGCTCTAATACCTCTTACTCCGTAATAAACACAATCTATAATTAAAAGCTATACCCAAGTGACAATGCTATAAAATTTGATATCAAAGGGTTGGATGCAAATGAATGATTATAACTCAGATCAAGCTGAAAGTTTGCATAGTTTGCACCAGCACCCAAAGAAAGATAGCTAAAATCACCTTTTGTTGGATTTTGATAGTGATAACCCACTCTACCAAAAATAAAATCACGATAACTATACTCTAGACCCGTTGATATCATCACCTCTTTCAACTCCTCAGAAAATCCTCCTGGAGCGTCACCAAATGACTTAATCATTGCTTCTGCAAAATTATAATCAGGCGTTGTACCCAAAAGCTGATCAGATGTAGCTTTTTTTGGTGTTGGTGCCATGAGTTTGTCAAAATCTAGAGAAAAAGTTAATGAGTGGTCTTTCGATAAAGTAGCAGAAAGAGAGCCGCCGACACCTAAATTAGCTGGCATATACTCTGATGTTCCACCATTTGAGTAAGTAACCTTAGGCCCCATATTTGAGAGTGTCAAACCAGCTCCCCAAGCCATTGGAATACCAAATCCTTGAAACGATTTGTGGAAATAGGCTCCTAGATCAAAAGCTAGAGTATTTACTGCCTCTGTACCTGGGATACCATGATTTGAATAGATGTAGTGCATAGCTAGACCTAAAGAAAAATATGGTCTGATTGCATATGCATAACCTGCATCAATTGTAAAGTTGTTTGATTTAGCCTGGCCAAGCTGGTCTTTGTCATCAACGAAACTAGTTGTAACAGTTGGGAGCACTCTTGCTCCCAACGTTAAACCATGTTTAGACCCCAACTTGTAGATTGAATTAAACGTCAACTGATTCTGTCCTAAATTACTATAAGAAAGAGAGGCACCACCTTGTTTGTCAAAGAAAGCAGTTTTAGCAACGTTTCGATAGATCGAATGAAGATCAGATGATGTTGCGATACCACTTCCACCCAAAGCTGCAGAACGTGCATTAGTTGCTTCGTTCAAGAATGGCACAGCAGTCTGTATAGGATTAGGAACGCTACTCTGCGCTAGGGATACAGCCGAAAAAGATGTAAGACCCATTGCAAGAGAAAGCAATTTAATTGATTTATTCATACTCATTGGTTATTGTGAATGTTCTATGACTTACTGAAAACTCACCTCACCATTCATAGTAAAACTCGAAGAGTCCTTTGAGTTACCAAGATTATATGGTGAAGAATTTTTTGTTAAGTACTCAGGAGAAGGGCTACCAATCAAATAACCTGTCTGTAGTGTTCCATCATCAAGTGTTTGGAATACTCCAAATACGAGGTAGATAGTCATCTCTCCACTGCAAGTGAATAGGAATGATTCGTTTTCACTTTTTGGAAGTCCTGGGTAGCTATACATCTCAGAGGTGTGTATCTTGAAAGGAAGTAACCCAGAGGAAGTTTGTACTTCTCCACCTGATTGAACATCAACAGTAGGTACTATTCTCTTTCCATCTTGACTACGCTCAAACTTGATATTAACGTCATTTCCACGACCATACCAGCTCAAGACCTTAATTTCATCTTTAACAATAACTCCTTGATTGTCTGTTACCACATCTAACTCAAGAGTTTTCCCTCCACCAAACATAGTAGAAAAGAATGTGTATTCACCTTTGTAGCGAATTGGATCGAAATTACAACGACGAGACACACACATCTTTAGTACATCATCAAATTGAGCTACTTGTCCATCCATAGGGTTAATACGAAGAGCAAGAGTGTCTACTTGAGCCGTAAGAGCATCAGCATTGAATGAAACCTTACCATCCCCCCAATAAGAACCAGCAGGGATGATTACACTTGTCGTTAAGATCTCATAGTTCGTAGCATCAATTGTACTTCCGATAGCTCTTTGAATCTTATATTCTCTATCGTAAGACTTGGCCAAAGGAGATACCAAACGAAATACGACCTCACTGTTTAGTTCGTCAAGCTCTTCACGAAGTACAGCTTTATTATCGAAGTATACAATATTAGGTCCATCGTAAATAACCTCCTCAAACGAACAAGCCGTGATAGAGAGAAGCAGCAATGCTGCTGTGAGAATATTCTGAAATCTCATAAAGGTAGTTCTAATTTAAGATTGGTATTACAAGTTGTTACTATCATTACCCACCATTTGTGAGTTAGGTACATCCAGTTCATGTTTTGGTATTGGCCAAGTGAATCTCACGTTAGTAGCACTAATAGAAAGTTTAGAGGCTACTGGCTGAGTTCCTGATTGAGAAACACGAGTAAAGCCTTGTTTGTAGCGTTTCAAGTCATAAAGACGATGGCCCTCCATACAAAGTTCTCGAACTCTCTCCTCACGAATAATTCTACGAAGCTCGTCACCTGAAGCAATAACTTCATAACCTGTACCGTCAATACGCTTACTAAGAAGTGTCGTCAAGTCAGCACAAGAAAGAGCTGAATTGTTAAGATGGTAGTAAGCCTCAGCACGAAGAAGATAGATCTCCGAAAGTCTGAATACCTTAGGCATATTTATGTAACGCTCTACACTACTATTGTTAAGCTCTGGGTTACCAGGATACTTTGATAAAAGAGTTGCAACCAATCCTGAAGAATAGTCTGTAGCAACATCATCGATAAAGAAAACTTTACGACGGATGTCATTAGATAGATACAGATTTAGAAACTCATTTGATGGAATAAAATCAGGAAGCTGCTGAAGTCCAGTTGCCATTTGAGTTAATTTACCACCCAAAGAAGCAAGATTCTCCTCTGTATTAACATATGCTACTTTCCAGATAATCTCCTTACTAGTATCATTCTTCCACATTTTATAGTATGAAGAGTTAGAATAAATAGGTGCATCCTTAGCATCAGCCAATTCATAATCGAAATCCTCAATTACTCTTGTTGCAGTCTCAACAGCCTCTTGCCAGTTTTGCATATATACATGAACTCGTGTTTTCAATGCAAGCACTGTACCTAAAGTAAAGTAAACTTGGTCAGAATAACCCGAAGTCTGGCCTTGAGTAAGAACTGAAGCTCTCTCAATATCAGCTAATACTTCTCTATAGTAAACCTCCATAGTCTCTCTCTTAGGATTTCCTAGACCATGTTTGTTCCATATCGGTAGAGCTAATTGTGTAGATGCTTTCTCTGGGTCATAAGGATCTGCAAAAAGTTTAACTAGTTCCACACGAGCAAAAGCACGAGCAAAATAGCATTCCGCTTCTACTTGCTCTATTTCCTCTATCTGCTTCAAAGCTGAAGAAGTACCCTGCTGCTCAAGTTTTGACTTAAGTTCGGGCGTTTTAGAGAGAAGGAAATTAGCTCTTTGGATTCCTTGATACATAGACTCCCAAACAGAAGAACCTGAAAAGTTCTGTGAATTAAGTGTCCAGTTTACTTCTTGTGCGAATGCCTGTGTGTTACCTTGAACAGGCAACATTAGATCAGCTTGCATCTCAGAAGCTAGAACAGCAGTATAAGCAATACCACCAGAATTTTTAAATGCCGAATAAATTCCTATGCGAAACTTACGAACATCTTCAATCGTCTCAATTGCCACCTCTTCTGGAATACCTGTCTCGGCATCAACATCCAAAAAGCCATCACACGAACTAAGCGTGAAAAGGGTGGCTAAAATCATTAATATCTTTTTCATTGTTTCTGCAACTTTAAAACTTTAGGTCAAGACCAAATACAAACTGACGAGAAGAAGGATAACGTCCAAAAGTCAAGTTTGAATCAACCTCAGGATCAAACCCTTGGAACTTGGTCAAAGTAAATAGGTTCTGTCCTTGAACAAAAATACGAGCACTTCCGATACTTGCCTTCTGAAGGAGAGTAGATGGGAAGTTATAAGCGAATGTTACGTTCTTTAATTTAAAGAATGAAGAATTCTCAATCCAACGGTCATCAAATTGGTTTTCTGTTCCTGCACGAGGAATTTCAGTAACATCACCTGGTTTTTGCCACATATTCAACATTTTTGTTGATTGATTCCATGCTGAAATATACTCAGGGGAAGAGTTCTCAGTAAAGTATCTTATGTTGTTAAATACATATTTATCAGCAACCCAGTTAAAGAATGCAGATACAGAGAAGCCTTTATAATCTACACTCAGAGTTGTCCCTCCACTCCAGGGAGCATAGTAAGTCTTATCCAAGAATACAGCATTCTCATTACTAAATACATTTGTCACATTTCCGTCTTTGTCATACCAAAGAGGGTCACCATTTGCTGGGTTAACACCTGCATAACGTGGCATGAAAAATGAACCATATGGTCTATCAACTTGCATTTTTGTTCCAGTATTAGCCGAAACATAACCTTCAGCACCATCATAAAGCTCATTTATGCGGTTATGGTTATACGAGAAGTTAGCCGAAAGATTTACACCAAAACTCTTATTTCTGTAAAGGTCTCCATTGATCTCAAATTCAACCCCTTGGTTAGTCATCTTACCAATGTTTGATGTAATGGTATTATAACCAGTAACCTGAGAAACAGGAACGGCCATTAACATATCGGTAGTAACTTTACTATAGTAATCCAACTTAACATTGAATCGGTTGATAAGCCTCAAATTAAGTCCAACATTTGTTGACATAATAGACTCCCAAGTTAGATCAGCATTACCAGGGTTTGGGCTTGGAGCCATACCTGATGCACCATTATAAATTGGCCCTGTAGAAACCCAATATTGGTAATCATTATATCCGATTTCAGAGTTACCTGAAGTACCAATACTTGCAGTAAGCTGAAGACCTGTTAGAATTCTATTATCATTCCAGAAATTCTCCTTAGTTACATCCCACATAGTACCTACAGACCAGAATGGAGCCCATTTATTTCCTTTAGCAAAACGTGAAGAACCATCAGCACGTAAAGATAAATCTACATAATATTTGTAGTCATAGTTATACTCTCCACGGGCAAAAGCTGATAGATAAGTATAACCACTCGTTGTACCACCAGTAGAAAGTACTGGTATGATACCTGCACCCATATGAGAAAGGCGATCATCAGCAATACCTTGTGTAGCTGCACTAAAGCTATTGCTATTATATAGAATAGCTTCTTGTCCACCTAAGATAGTATAATTATGCTTCTCCTTGAAATTACCTAAATAGGTTAATGTATTTGTCCAAGTTAAACGATAGCCTCTACCAAAAGACTCACTAGCATTACCACCAACTTGCAAATTACCTATGTAACTAGGAAGTGATCTTGATGATGATCTCATATCAGATGCATCAATACCTCCCAAGGATTTAAACTTAAGATTATCCAAAATCTTAACCTCTGCAAATAGAGATCCGACTAACTTAACATCAGTACTTTTTGATGGATGCGTTTCAATATAGTGAACTGGGTTTAGATCACCATCATAGTTCGTAATAACATCACCATTCTCATCACGTACAGAACGATAAGGCTTAGAAACGAAAGCTGCAATAGCTGGGTTAGCAATTGAAGATCCAGAAACGGTTGACATAGTTTCACTGTAACCTGCTGTCATATTCATTCCTAATTTCAACCATTTGTTGACATTAGTCTCAATGTTTGAACGAACAGTGTAGCGTTCAAGTCCAGATCTAGCTGTAATACCTTCTTGATCGAAATATGCAGCAGAGATATAGTAACTCAACTTTTCAGTACCACCCATCGCTGAAAACTCGTAGTTCTGAGTATGCCCATTACGGTAGAGTTCATCTGACCAGTTAGTGTTAATTCTACGTAATGCTGAAACAGTAGGGTCATCTTTAGAACGCATCCCAGTAAGAACCTCAAGATCTAACATCTGATCTGAATTCATCATCTTATAGTTTGACTCCATAAGACTTGAGATACCATACTGAGCTCGGAAACTAACAGTACCTTTATCACCGAACTTACCACGTTTAGTTGTAATTACAATAACACCATTAGCAGCACGTGCTCCATAAATGGAAGTTGAAGATGCATCCTTTAATACGGTGATGTTCTCGATATCATTCATATTGAGTGTAGAGAAATCTCCAGCAGAGATAGCAACTCCATCCATGATGTAAAGAGGTGCAGTACCTGCACTAATAGATCCAATACCACGAATACGAACAGAAGAAGAAGCTGATGGCTCACCACTTGAAGTGGTTACAGAAAGACCAGCTACTTGTCCTTGCAATGCTTGGTCAAAACTTGCTACTGGTCTAGCTTCAATTGCTTTGGCATCAACTTGAGTAACAGAACCTGTAATTGTACCTTTCTTACGAGTACCATAACCAATAACCACAAGCTCTTCTAACTGTTGGCTATCAGAATTCATCTCTACATTGATAACATTCTGATCCTTTACTGTGATACTAATACTCTCCATACCTATGTAAGAGAATTTCAGTACATCACCATTTTTTGCTTTAATTTGATAATTACCATCATAATCGGTAATTTCCCCTACCGTGCCATCTTTGCTTGTGTTAATAACATAAGCTCCAATAAGCGGCTGTTTATCCGAAGCTGCTGTAACTTCTCCCTTGATAGTTCGCTCTTGAGCAAAGGCTACACAAGTAAGAATCAGCCACCCGGTAATCATTAAAAATAATCTACGCATTGATTCGCTGTTATATTAATTGAATTGTTTGTTTTGGAGATAACTATATACTCAGTATTATTGCTATTTATTAAGCAATAATACTGAGTATATAGTTATTAAAGTGCTATTGAAGGAAGTTCACCATCAAGTCCACCAGAACCATTATCAGGTTCGTAACCTGAGGGAAACTCTACACCATAGCTAGGTTGCTGAGGACATATTCTATTCCAATCAAAAGGAGCAGGTGTCCAAGTAATATCAGAAGATGGAGGTGTCGCGTTATTTTCACTCAGAGTTATTAGTGATTCTGGTACCTGACCAATCAGTTTATTACCAAATAATGTAAGGGTAGATAGGTAGTTAATTCTTCCAAGAAAAGAAGGAATCTCACCAACAATCTCATTATTATGAAGATGCAAAATAGACAATCTCGAAAGATATTGAAGATTTGGATTTATCTCAGTAATCTTATTATTATCTAAACGAAGATCAACAAGAGTAATAAGATTTAGAACCTCATCAGGTATAGAGCTAAAGTTATTATTTGAAGCATGTATCTTCTCTACTTTCACAGCAGCACCTACAGTGGATGGAAAAGGACCAGAGAATTCATTATCGTTCAAATATACTTCTACTGCCCAGCCTCTATTAAATATAACATCGACAGATCCTGTAAGATTGTTGTTACTTAAATCCCAATAAGTACAATATAGATCTTTAAAATCAGAAGGTAAATCTCCACTCAAATTATTATCACTAAGAATAAGTGTTAGTAAGTATTGGGAAAGTGAAGAAAGCCCCTCAGGAATTGATCCAGACAACTGATTCTTTGCAAGATTCAAAACTTGAATTTTTGTAGCATGCTGAATACCCGCAGGAATCTGGCCAGAAAGCTTATTTGTGTGTGCTACAAATTCACTTAAGGACTGCATATTACTTATTGTAGTTGGAATAGAACCCTTAAAGTTAGAAGAGTGCATTCTTAAGTTCTCCAACTTATTTAAGTAAGTTATTGTGACTGGGAAATCACGCTCTACGTTCTCTACCTGATAATTTCTATTTACTCTAAATCGTTTAGCTTTAGAAATTTCAGAGTCTGGCAAATCACCCCCATAAACAGCTTCACCTAATCCGAACATATATAATTTTGTTAGATTAACCAATCTAGCAAAGTTATCTGGAATACGTTGAAAATTATTGATCGAGATATTCAGCTCTGTCAATGTGGTTAAATCACCAATAAAAGTAGGTAGATCACCTGAAAGGTAGTTTGCTGAAACATTCAGTACTCTTAAACTTTTAAGCTCTGAGAGCTCCTTGGGTAATGTTCCCTCAAAAAGGTTTCCAGAAAGATTAAGTGTTGTAAGCTTTGTCAATTTACCCAAAAAAGAAGGTATCTCCCCTCCTAGGTTTACTCCACTTATCTGAAGAGTTGTCATCTCAGTCAAGAACTGTAATTCTGATGGTAGATGTGCCCCAGCAATAAACGGCGTTGCTCCTCCATCCGAAGCACTGAACAAAAAGCTAGTGTTAAGTTCCGAAACACGCATCTCACCTCCAACAATTCTAGTTGCAACACCTGACCAGCGATTAATCGGCAAAGAGCGATTCCAAACATTTTCACGATTAATTGTTAAGCAGTTTGACGCAAATGCCTCTAGCGCAATACTATCTCGTTGTCTTGCATTACCATGAACACTTAACTGTTCAATTGTTAAGATCTTCGATGTTGATGATCCTTTGATTTTAAAGGTAACTGTTGCAGATCTATTATCATCAAGTTCATTCGCGGCAAAATCGATTTTCACTTCACTATTTCCTGAAGCATTATCTGGAGATACTTTAGAAATCCATTCAGAATCTTTAGATACCTCCCATGCCGCAGAGGCAGCAACTGTAATATTGACAGAACCATTAGTATTTACTACTACAATACGCTCTGAAGAAAGGGTAATGAACTCTAATCCACTTTGAATCACAATAACTCTACTACGAGAGGATCCTGATTTAATATCAATAGTTGCTTCACGCTCATATACATCTTCATTAGGGGATACCGTAATAAAAACATTAGCGTCACCTGATCCTGATGTTGATGAAAGTTTACACCACTCTTGGCTACTACTAACCTCCCAAGACCCTGAGGCTGAAATCTGAAAACGCTCTTGTCCTCCTTCAGCAGTAATCTCTATTTTCTGAACAGAGGAGGATACAAAAGTATCCTCCTTACACCCAGTAAATAAAACTACCACAGTAAGTAACAATAGTACTACTGATTCTAATTTTATTTTAAACATAAATTTTGGTATTATCTAAGTATATCGTTCAGCATTATATTAGCTGCCTGCACAAACATCATTCATTACAAGTCCTTCATTACCTTTTTTAATGAAGTTCAAAGGCCCCCATGTACACCAGTTTGATGAACTATAAAATTTGTCAGAAACAACACCAGATAGGTTGTTATTATATAGGTGCAATATAGATAAAGACTGAACTACTGAAAATTCTTCTGGTAAATTACCTGTCAAATTATTATCATCCAAAGTAAGTAGAGTTAAATAAAGTAACCCTTTCAAAGCCGTTTTAGATGACTCATCTGAGACTAATTCACCAGAGAAATTATTTTGTGATGCATGTATCTCTGATGCACGTGGGATAAACCATAGAGGAGTAACATCTCCTTCAAATTTGCAACAGTTGATATTCAAAATGCTTAAGTAATCAAACTGAGAAGCATTTGAAGGTAGTGTTGCTACAATTGGATTACAAGGCATTGAGATGAATCCTAGGGATGTCATATTCCAGAAATCTGAAGGAAGAGCAGTAATTTGATTATAACCCATCTGCAACATCAATATAGCCTTCAAAGCTGACAAACCTTCTGGTAATTCAGTAAGTTTGTTGTTCTGAATGTACAACTCCTCAAGTTTAGATAACTTTGATAATGAAGCTGGAATTGATTCCAATACATTATTATTTACAGCCAAAACTTTTAGTGATGCATTATCAACAGTTACCTCAGGCAATGAGATCAACTTGTTATCAAATGCATATATCTCTTCGATAGAAGTTGAATTTAAAAGTGATGAATGAAGAGTTGTTAATGGATTTCTATTAACATCGACAACTGTCAATGCGCCGCAATTCAGAATTTCTGGAGAAGTTGAAAAGTTATTAATACTTAGATTAACACTAGTCAACTTAGTAAGATTCTCAAATTTAGGGGCTGCTCCAGAAAAACCACCGCTAACATATTGTGCAAGAATATTTGGCTGAAGATCTTGAAATTGACCAATATTGATCTCTTCATACACAGCGTTTGAAGACAAATCTAACACATTCAAAGAGGACATCTGGTTGAAAGATGGTAGTTCTCCTGATAGCTTGTTGCTTGATATAGATAAATATTCAAGATTCACAAGATTAGATATTGTGCTCGGAAGAGAACCTGTAAATTGGTTACCTGAAAGATATAAGGTAACAAGATTAGTTGCATTACCAATATTCTGAGGTATCTCTCCTGTAAATTGATTGTTCTTTAGAATCAACCAAGTCAAATCGGACAAATCAAATATTTTTGATGGAATAGAACCTATAAACTTGTTGTCTCCAAGATTCAATAGTTGAAGTTTGCTATTATTCAAAAGGAACTCTGGGAAAGAACCAGTAAGAAGATAATTTGCTTCAAAAGAGATTTGACGAAGTTCACTTAAATACATTAGTTGTTCAGGAAGCTCTCCACGCATATTTCTCTCCTGCATCATCAAACGGGTAACACGAAGTTCTCCATCAACTTGATCAAGTGAAACACCCTCCCAATTGTTCATAGAAGTCTTCAAATCCCATGGATTACGCCAGAAACGCTCTCCTCCAGTAGAATTAAATAGTGTTACAAGAGCCAATGAATCAGTAGTACGTCCTGAAATAACATCTCCACGCTTAACTGTTATAGTTGTGCTAGTTCCATCGAGGAGTTTGAATTCAACAGAAGCCTCTTTTGCTTCACCATTTTGATATGTTGAAGCAATAACAGAAACATTAATAGCATCACCAGCTGGGCCATTCTCTGGAGATAAAGTCAACCAATCAGCCGAATTTGTTACTCTAGCTACCCAAGGTGCTGTAGCTGTAAGCTGAAGTGTTGCACTTCCTCCAATCTCAGATATTGTTACCTCTTGTACTGAGGTAACAATTTTTGATTCATCTACTTCATCCTCTGCGCTACATGCAAATGTAGCGAAGAGGATTGTAGAGAATAATAATACTCTATTCAGTAATCTCATCAGTAGAAATTTATTTATTATAGGCATCCTGTTAATCCATAACCCTCTTGTTGAGGACAAAGGAATTGAGGTGCATTCCAGTTATTCCAATTAGCATGAGTTTTGATAATCGGATCAATCTCACCTGTAAGACGGTTACCATTAACCATGAAAGTATACAACTCGGTAGCTGATCTAACTTGGTTTGGGATATTACCTGTAAAGTTATTGTTTGAAAGATCCAAAGTAGTCAAATCTTTTACCAAGAAAATACTTGCAGGAATCTCACCAGTGAAACTACATCCACCAATATTGAAAGATGAAGTATACATACTTGACAAATTCTCTGGGAATGTACCCTCAAGATTTGAAATACCATTTAGGTTTACAGAAATAAAGTTTCCTCTTGAAAAGAATTGAGATGGGACTTCACCTTCAAGTTTAGTATTACCGCTCAAATCCAACTCCTCAATAGTATATGATGTGAAAATTGATTCTGGAATAACACCTTCAAAGTCATTATTAGCCAATTGTAGTGTCTCCAATTTAGAGAATCTAGAGTCAATTGTACCATTCATGTTGTTATCACTCAATATCAAGTGAACAAGCTCAACATTTGAAGCAAAAGTTTGAGGTATAGAACCCGTCAACTTGTTACCATTCATAGTGAAAATCATCAAATTAGGCAAAGCTCCAATCTCTGAAGGTATATCCCCTACGAAAGTATTGTTCATTCCTCTGAAATCCCAAAGTTGCTCACAGCCTGATAATTCTCTTGGAAGTGAACCTGACATATCATTTTCATTAACATCAAAGACCTCAAGTTTTTTCAGGTTCCCAATTGTTGAGGGAATAGAACCAGTTAGTTTGTTGTTAGAAAGAATAATAGTTGTCAACTCTGTCAAATTACCAATCGTTGAAGGAATAGAGCCTGAGAATTGGTTATTTAATAGGTAAATAGTCTGAAGCTTTGCAAGATTACCAATCTCAGATGGAATAGACCCTGTGAATGCACAAGTTCTCCAATCCAAAATCTCCAAGTTTACCAAATTACCAATCTTTGGTGATATTTCTCCACTCAATTCCAAGTTCTCCCAAAGGTCGAATTGAACAAGATTTGTCATCTCATAAACTTCCTCAGGAAGCACTCCTCGAAGTCCACATGCAGGCAAAGCCAAGAACGTCAACTTAGGAAATTTGCTGAACCAAGCAGGAAAAGTTGTGTTTACTGCTGCATTGTAAATAACGAATTTACGAAGCTCTGTCATATCTGTTAACTGCTCAGGTAGTGCTCCTGACAAACCTCTATTAACTAGATCAACTTCCACAACACGCTTCTGTCCATCTATCAAGTCTGTCTTGATGCCATACCACTGCTCGAATGGAACTTCCAAGTCCCAAGCCTCAGACCAACCATAACCCTTACAGTCATTGTAAAGCTTAACCAAAGCCAAAGAATCTTTGTACTGCTCTGGATGAAGAATGAATCCTCCTTGTTTGATTGTAATACTTGCAGTTGCCGAACCTTTTTCGTGATAGAAATTGATAACCGCCTCACGACCTTTTGACTCAGTGTTATTATCTACCAAAAACTGAATCTGACTAATTCCGTTAGTCGCCTCTCCATTATCAGATGGTAATATCTGAATCCATCTAGCATCTGAAGGTTTCAATGCAGTCCATTTATAATTAGACTCAAACTCTACAGATTTTGTAGCACTTTCGTGTGTAAACTCAAGTGAGGTAGCCCCTAATTCCAAGATTGGGTTTGTAGGGAAATTATCCTCAGTCTTCTCGCTACACCCTGTGAATACAATCGCACCCATAAGGAGTGCAAGTGAAAACCACTTTGCACTTAATTGATTTAACTTCATGTAAATATTTGTTTAGAATTAAAATAAATCTCCAACTTATTTCTCTTCGCTGAACTCAGGACAAGTATCAGCTTCGAAACCAAAACCTTCTTGCTGCGGACAGATATTGACAGCAGACTCAGATCCAGACATAAGCGATGTCTTTGCTGCTATAGCTTCAGGAAATTCTCCTACAAAACGGTTACCACTAGTAGCCATATAAATTAACGAGCGCTTTCCATTAAGTAATGTTTCGGGAAGGGTACCCTCTAAGTTATTACCTGAAATATCAAGCAAAACAAGAGAAGTCATATTATTATACCATTTTTGCTCTGAAAGTTTCCCCTCCAATTTACATTTAGCGACAGTCAAACCAATGAGCTTAGGCACATTTCCAACTTCTTCAGCGATACCGGTAAACTGACATCCTTCAATCGCGATAGCATCTAGTGAAGTGCAATTTTTCAGTTCTCCTGGGATAACACCATCAAGAGCACAATTTGTCAAAAATATCTTTTCCAACATTTTTAGTTCGCCTAATTCCGCTGGAAGTGGTCCTACCAATTTCGCCTCATTAGCAAATTGAATACCACCTAATGCTGACAATTTTGAAAAAGCCTTTGGAAATTCACCCTCTACATTGTTTGATCCAGCAAACCAAACAGTAACAACACGTCTAACATCTTGGATCTCATTTATAGCAACGCCAACCCATTCAGAGACATTTTTAGTAAGATCCCAAGGTTTATGCCAGTTATCTCCATTTAAAGCTGTGCGAATCTCGACAAGGGCCAAACTATCTTGAACAAAAAGATACTCTGACTTCTGGGTTACATTAATTGTCACCTTCTTTAGAGTATCACTCTTAAGCGAAATAGTAACAATACCTTTACGGCTCTGAGCCTCTTCAATATTTCTCCCAAAAGAAATAACAACAGGTTGCTCATCTTCAGAAGCATTCCCCTCATTAATGTCCGTAGTAATCCAATATTGAGCTTCTTCATTCACTGAAACTACCCATTCTGAATTTGCTTTAACTCTAATACGCAATAAGCTCGCCATTGGTTTTGCTAAATAATCCTCTGGAGCTCCAAGCACCGACAATTGAGGATCTACAACTATACCACCATCTGTTCCTTCAGAATCACTTCCGCAAGATAGTAACATCATAGTAAATGCTACCAAACATAAAAATGAAAACTTTTTCATGAAATAATTAATTTCTAATCTATATTATATACTCCGATTTAATCCGCAACAAACAAATAGACTTCCAAACGCTAAAATTTCGGAGCTACCATTTGCAAAAGAAGTGTAAAATATCAAACCTCACAAACTTTAAACGGCTTAATTGGAACAAGAACACCGTTAATCTTTGTATAAATCACAACAGTGAAATATATGAATATAATATGCAGAACCGCATATAAGGGGTGGCAACCAGAAAGCAAGAACAGTTACATAGCTTTAACCCAAATACTTACAAACGAATTATTATGCATAAACACGACAACAAACAAGACGAAAACACCAATTCTAGAAGAGAAAATAGGATTTAAGCATCTTGTAAACCAATAACAGTATTATACTAACAAAACGTCAATTATTGCTCAATCATTATATAGATATTATTTAAGGAGATAAATATAATGATCAAATAGAAGCAACAATGCTTGCAAAAAGATATAGAAACAAACCACTAATTGACAGGAACTTAGATATAAAAAAAACCAATTTTAGATATCTGTATTGGATTTATCTCATATAATGCCTTACAAATAGACAAAATCAAACTACCTTTAAGCTCGAAATCCTAAGCATTTCAAGTCAAAATAGTTTATATTTCTAAGAAATAAGAGTTCAATAGACCTACATTTCAAGATTAAGAATAATATATCAAGAAAAAAATAATATTATTCCCATCTCTTATACAGAAAATAGTCATAAAATATCAAACTATTAAAATGGCACCAATTGTATAAATATACATTCCAAATTGTCAAATCAACTCCGTAGGAAATATGATCAAAAAAGCTGCACGCGAAGACCCTAGAATAAATACTAATTAAAGATTATTAATATAATCACAGCTTAAGTCTCATCTAATAATAAATGAATAGAACAATAATAAATTAATAAGCACTCTTTTTTAAGCTGATAAATCCATAATATAAAATAATATACTATATTCGCTACTTAGTAGAAATAGAGCAATAATTATTAAAGTCAAAAAACATTATAGTACTGTATTACAACATTATGAGTAAACTTAATAAATGGGGATATCTGGGAGCCTTAATTCTCTCAAGCGCTACTACAATAGGGCTTCAAGCCATCCCTGCCAAACCTGGACTTCACCAAGCAAAAAACACGGATGGTACATCTATATACATTCAATTAAATGGTGATGAGTCAATGCACTACGCAACCAATAGCGATGGACATGTCATAACTCAAAACAATAAAGGCAACTATGTCTATCTAATAAAGGATAGTCAAGGTAATATTACAGAGTCTAACATAACAGCTGGCAAAAGCACTAGAATAGACGATATCACCAAAGATTATCAACTGGTCAACTCTAGCGATATGGCTAGAATGAAAAATTCTAGAATTTCTTCAACCTACTCTCCTATGAGGCCCTATACTAACAGAGAATACAAAAGGGATGGTAAAAGAAAGGGTATCGTTATTTTGGTAGAATTTTCTGATGTCAAGTTTACGATAAACTCCCCAGAGGTAGAATTCGCAAATATGCTAAACATCCCTGGATATACAAATTCACATGGACAAGTAGGAAGTGCTAAAGATTATTTCAACGATAATTCTATGGGTAAATTTGACCCAGAATTCTTCATTATTGGACCTATTACTCTACCAAACACCCTTGCTACGTACGGCGCTAACTACCAAGGAAATAGAGACAAAGACCCTGCAAGGATGGTATTTGATGCACTCAATATAGCTAACCTTGGGGAGATAAATATGCTAGAATTAGACGGGGACAGTGATGGATACGTAGATAACCTATTTGTCTTTTACGCTGGCTATAGTGAAGCTGAAGGAGCGTCTCCTGAAAGCATTTGGCCTCATGCGTACAATCTAAAAGATCCTCTCAGCCTACCAGACAATCTTCTACCTCAAAAGGACGGTGTAAAGTTCAACAATTATGCTTGTGGCTCTGAACTTTCTGGAACTAATGGGACAAGAATGTCGGGGATTGGTACTTTCTGTCATGAATTCTCACATATACTAGGACTACCAGACACCTACGACACAGACGCTAGTACAAATGGTCAAGCCTTCGGACTAGACGCATGGAGTCTTATGGCTAATGGTCCATATAACGGTAATGGCAATGTGCCTCCAAGCCTTAATGCTTGGGAAAGATGGAAGAGCGGATGGTTAACACTAACTGAGTTAAACGAAGCTGATGACTATATATTAGAACCACTTCAAGAGAGTAATACTGCATATATTCTAAATAATAGTGCAAATGACAAGGAGTATTTCATTTTGGAAAATAGACAACAGACTATGTGGGATAGGGCTCTTCCTGGACATGGCATGCTTATCTACCACTTGGACTTTACCTCCACTACACCTTGGTATAATAACCAAGTGAATGCAAATTCTCTGAGACAATGTTTCGAATTAGAGGTAGCCGATGGTGTACAGAGTAAATCAACTTTGAGTGGAGACCCCTACCCTGGCACCTCAAACAAGAAGGAGTTTACAGATAACAGTATGCCTAGTTCTCGCCTATGGAGTGGACAACTTATGGGTAAACCAATAACTGAAATAAGCGAAAATGATGGGATAATCAATTTCAAACTCTCTGGAGGTTTTATATTGACCCCTCCTGATATAATTACATCCTCATACATTACAGATAATAGCTTTGAGTTAAATTGGGATGACGCTGATAGAGCAACAAATTACCATCTGGATGTTTACACAGAAACTATTCTTGATAATGGAGTACAGAGTAATTACTGGGATTTCTCAAATGACAATATCGACTCAGAACTTACTTTATCTGGAAGCTTCACGAAAAACGAGACAACCTTTGGCAAATCCTCACCTTCTATGAGTTCTGTAAACTTATCAAGAGAGATAACAACTCCTGATAAAGGTTATACACTTGAAAGTTTTGCCTTTTGGTACAATGTTGATGACAACAATAACCAGTGGAGTATAAAATTAGAGGCTCTATCAAATGGAATGTGGAAACTCTTCGACACACTTAATAAAGAGAACGGTGGAGCCGATAAGGTAAATTATCAAAATGATAATCTTCCTGAAAATACAACTAAAGTTAGAGTTAGTTGGAGCAGAGGTAGCACTAGCAACAAGTTCTCAATTGATGATATATATATTTCGTACCACGATATTTCTATAGATAGACAATATCTAGGTCAATACAACAACAAAGAACTAGGGAACACAAATAGCCACAAAGTAATTGGTGCATTAAGTTCTACCTTATACTACTGTTTGCTAAGATCATCAAACTCCACTACAACATCGGTGAGTTCAGATCCTTTAATTGTAGTAACTTCAGAATCGACAAACATTGAAGAGAATAAGCAATCGAGTATAATGGTTTTCAAAAATTCAAACTCAAGTATTACAATTAAGAACAATAGCAATTCTACACTTGATATTTCAATATACCAAACAACTGGCGTATTGATAAAGAGAGATTTTTTTGATGGGGACGAGAAAGTTATCAGTATACCAAATAGTGGAATATACATTGTTAATGTAAATGGTCTCAATTACAAAATTGCACTTTAATATAAATATTAAACTACTAATAACTAAATACAAGTTACATGAAAAAAACGTGGAATATCAGACAATTTGCACCAATATGTATTAGTGCAATTACATTAATAGCAACTCTCAGCAGTTGCTCTAAAGAAGACGACACAACCCCAGAACAAGAGTCCATAATAGTAAGTACAGATACACTTATTTTTACTGGGACTTCAATTGCCCAGACCTTTGAAATAGAGTCAAGTGGCAAAAGTTGGGCAATCGAAATATCTGAAACAGGAAAAGAGTGGTTAAATGTTAATCCACCGGCTGGCAAGAGTGGAACCACATCAATTAACGTAACACCTCAAGCATACAGCGATGACTTCCCTCGTTTTGCTCACCTTCTGATTTCAAAAGATGGAGATACAAAAAAACGAGTTGGTATTTCTCAATCTGGGGCTGTAAGGGCTGAAAGCAGATTACAAGATAGTTTATCACTTGTTGCTATATACAAAGCTACTGCTGGCCATAATTGGTATGGCGATAGTAGATCTAATGAGTTCCCTTGGGATCTTGCTAAGCCTTTGGAGCAATGGGCTGGGATAGAAACAGAAGTAGTTAATGGTGAAAAAAGGGTTACCACACTAAATCTTCAACGCGTTGCAGGGATGAAAGGATCTATACCAAATGAAATTGGGTATATTTCAGAACTTAAATCTCTACATCTAGCCGCAGACGAGCTTGTTGGTGAACTACCTCGACACATTACACTGCTAACAAACCTGAAAACTCTTTACGTATCTGCTGCTCAGTCTTCAAATCTTAAGTGGGAGCTGACTGAAGAGTACAAAGCTATAACAAATTTAGAGTCTCTAACAATCTCGAATGTTGAACCTAATAGTATATTGACGAATCCTCTAGGAGTTATTTACCAACTATCAAGCATCAAAGAGTTAACACTTGGATTACCATATGTAACTGGTAGTATGCAATCAGGTATTTCTAATCTTGAAAATCTTGAGAAGTTAGAACTAAGAATGCCAAATATAAATGCTCTTCCAAGCGATATGGGTGATCTTAAAAAGCTTAAGAAGTTAACTCTTGCAACTCATAAAGTATCTGCTCTTCCAACAAGCATTTCAAATTGGAAAACCCTTGAAGAGCTTATTATAAGCAATATGAGATCGTCTCTAGTATTACCATCTGATTTTAAAGAGCTGGTTAATCTAACAACTTTGGGACTAGGTTCTCTTGGCATAAGCTTCGATCCTAATGAGATGCTTACAAACATGTCAAAGCTTAAGTACATTTATCTAAACTACAATAATCTTAGTGGTTCTATTGATTGGATAGCTGGCAAACCTGAACTTGAAATGCTACAGATCGATCAGAACAATGGTGTCCTCTCGGGTGAGATTCCTGCAGAAATATTTGACTACTCAAAGCTAAACTTGTTTGTTATCACTTCTGCCTCAACTGCAAAAAACAATATAACAGGAAATATTGAGAATATAGCTAAGCTAACAAACCTTAATACATTCATCCTTTCAAATGCATTGATTAGTGGAGAACTTAGAGTACCAAACTCTCCTACTCTATTTTACTTCGATGTTAGCAATAACAACATTACAGGAGGATTGGATAACATTACCTTAGTTGAGTCTTTGTATAACTTCATTGTCTCTGGAAACAGACTATCTGGAGAGATACCCCAAGAGATACATAACAATATGTGGGACTACTCTCAAGGCGTTCCTCCTACTACTGAAGACCACTACTATCACGCATCTGCGATATGCCCTCAGCAGTCTGGATATGGTTTTACAAACTGTTTTTCATACTCTGCAAAGTAACCAATAACAACAATACAAAAAAGCCACTATCGCCAAAGGTGAGAGTGGCTTTTTTTTGTACACTTAGTAGTAAAGATAAAAACTGATATGTTCAATAACAAAGAGAGCTAGTATACACAAGTGATACTAGCTCTCTTACAAAATTTACTCAGATCAATTACCCAAAGAAGGGTTCAAATCCACCTGCTCTTGAGGTATAGGATAGAATCTCTTATCTGCGGTGTAACCATTACCCTGATTAGCCAAAACTGTGAGGGCTTTACCTGTACGAACAAGATCATAATATCTTTCTCCATACTCACAACCTAACTCCACATATCTTTCATCAATAAGGTCATCAATAGTAGCACCAGTGATAGCTGGCATTCCTGCTCTCTCGCGAACCATATTAATCTGCTGGTCACCATTACCACCAGTGCTAATTCTAGCCTCTGCATTCAAAAGTAGGATATCAGCATATCTAATCATAATAATATTCTTATCCCCTCCATACAAGCTTCTTACTAGCTCTTGCGATGGTAAATAAGCTTTACCATTATACTGGGTTGGGGATCCCTCACCACCAGGATAAAGAGTATCATTAGAAAGTGTAATGAAACAACTATTATTGTTCTGATCAAACATTCCAGAAGTAGGAAGTACCAGAGTTTGGTATCTTACTGATTCATTTCTTGAACTCATAAAGTCAGACAGTTTCTTGTTTACTGGCAAGAAACCCCAACCTCCTTCCATATTCTGCTCATTGTTTGCACCAAATTTCTTTACACTTTTAAAGTTAGCACCAACACCAGGGCCTTGGAAAGCCCAGTAGTTATCAGAAACAAATGAGTCTCCAGTTTCAGAGCCTTGGAATGTGTATTGAAGTTCAAACAGATTCTCTTGAGATAACTCACCAGACTTCTTAAATAGATTATAATAATCTGGGAAAAGTCCGAACTCACCTGATTCAATAATTGAGTTTGTTGCTCTCAACATCACATCGTAATCAAGAATATCTGAAGCTGCTTTTGCCTGCAAAGCCAAAGCTGAGTACTTTGTTGCTGCTCCTTTATGCTCTGCATTAACTGGTCTTAAAGCTGGTAGTATTTCAGAGATCTGCTCACACTCAGAGATAATAAAACGAATAACCTCTTGATGTGGTCTCTTAACTGTTGCTTCTGGGCTCTTATTATCTGTAAACACAGGAACACCGCCGTACGTACGAGCAAGAATGAAGTATGAATAAGCACGAAGGAATCTAACCTCACCCTTATAAA
>JBOFEN010000110.1:0-3890 GCA_051648105.1 Bacteroidales bacterium | reverse complement strand
CCTAAAGGAGAGGATAAGTGCCCAATGGTAATGTTGCTACATGGTTTTATGGGAAGCCAAAATGGAACCATAGAGGAGAGCATGGCGAATGCTCTCGAAGATGCTGGAATAGCAACTATTAGATTCGACTTTAATGGCCACGGCAGTAGCGAGGGTGAGTTTGAAAACATGACCCTGCCTAATGAGATAGAGGATGCTAAATGTGTGTATGAGTATATAGCCAAACTGCCATACGTATCCCAGATAGCCATCTCTGGACACTCACAAGGAGGAGTGGTCACAGCAATGCTTGCTGGAGAGCTGGGTAATAAGAAAGTAAATAGCATCGTATTAATGGCTCCTGCTGCTGTGCTACGTGATGATGCCATTCGGGGGAATACTATGGGGGCTAGATATAATCCGCTAGACCCACCTGCTACTATTGAACTTTTCAATGGCAAACGATTAGGGGCAGAATATATTAAAACTGCCTTTTGGCTACCAATATACGAGACAGCTAAGCTCTATGATGGACCAGCTTGTATAATTCACGGTATAGCAGATAATATAGTACCATATACATACGGTGAACGGTTTCACAAATTATGGCCCAATAGTGAGTGGCACCTAATGCCTGATGCAGATCATGGGTTTTCAAAACATATTGATGAGACTACTAGTATTGTCGTCTCTTTCTTAAAGGCACATCTCCTTTCAAAGTAAATAGGTAATTTTTGCCTTCTTAATAAATAAAAATAGGATTGTGAAAGTCATCATTCGACCATCACAATCCTATTTTTAATTCTCTACTTACTTATCTTTTTCTTATTGGAGTTTAGCATAAAGCTATTTGGATACTCACTAAGCCCCATATCAATAAACCCTAACGCCTTAGCTTGATCGCCGCGTCTGATATAGTAGTTTGTAATAAGCTCATAACACTCTTGTCTTCCCCATGTTGGCGTGAGAAGATCCTCACTCGTACTAATAGACTTGATAGCAAACTCCTCCACTCGCCTGCCTCCACCATAACTCTCAGGCACATTAAAATCATTATTTGCATAGATGTAAAGCGCACGAGGATTATTTGGATCAATTTCAATAGCCTTCTCAATACTCGCTGTAGCCTCTCGCGAGAGCTTTATTATTGAAGGGAAACGAGCAAACTGGCATGAGTAGTTCTGAAGCATGGAGAGAAGTGCATATGTATCGGAGCTCTTGCTCTTAATAGACTTCAGTATCTCTATTCCACGCTTAATCTCCGACTCTGCCTTTTGATTATCTCCATTCTTGAGAAAGAGAATCGAGTTATAATAGATAGCAAAGCCTTTCCAATACAGCAACCTTTCATCCCTACTCTCTGCATATTGATCTTTTAGTTGAGCAATTAGTGTAGGGAGGGTTGTCCCTTGTCCATTTTTGAAAGAGCTCTCAAAAGAGTCAATAACTCTTCGCTCCATCTTAATCATGCTTATATTATATTCACTCTCCTCTATTTGAATACCTAAAGCACCTACTCCAAGGAACAGGGTTAGAAATATTAGTGATGCTATTATTCTGTGTAGCATTAGATAATCATTTTAGATGTAAATACTCCTTTAGAGTCACAACATATTGATCAAAAGCCTCACGCCCCTTTTCTGTGATAGAACATACTGTTCGAGGCCTTTTACCAACAAACTCTTTCCTGATCACTATGTATCCAGCCTTCTCAAGCTTATCTAGTTGAATGCTTAGATTACCCGAAGTAGCCCCAGTACTATCTTTAATAAAGTTGAAATCAGCCTCTATTACCGTTAGAAGTACCGAGACGATAGCTAATCTTAGCTCAGCATGCAAAATTGGGTCTAACTCCTTAAGCATCTCTCTGTGATTTAGTATATAGATTAAGCTTAATACCTGGGATAATCATTGACACGATAGGCCAAAGAACAAAGAGGAAATGAATACTGTTGAATGACTCAATATCAAGAAGTGCTATAAGGGATAATACAACCCCAACTAACCCTCCTATCTTGCATGGCTTGAAATCTATGACGGCCCCAGTGATGGCTAGACCAACACTTACGACCATCACCTCAACAAAAGGCACAATCAAAAATATTCTTCTTCCATCAATACCACTATGAGTCTCTAATTTTGAAATAACAATCAGAAATAGCAGCAGCGGAATACCAACAGATACACCCATGATGATCTGCCATATCTGCTTAATAATTTTATCCATCTGAGTGTACACTCTTGGGCGATCACCAAAAAACAATACGATGCCAAACACTTCCAACAATTGGGATCAACATATACAACCAGTTAAACATTGGCCTCACACCCCATATTAGTTGGGCTATAAGAACTAAAATTGTAACCAACAGTGTTGTCACACCCCAAATTATAAAGACATTCCCACCTCTATTATCAAGATTACTCTTTGAGTTTTGCATCATCTGAACGATCAAATCAAGACTCTCTTGTGATGTTAATTTCTTAGTTTCCATAATGTTTAGTTTTTTAGTACGCCACAAACATAAATAGGTTTATGGTATAAACCAAATAGAAACAAGCATTTAACACTGTTAAAAACAACAGTCCCCATAGCTAGCTTAGTTATAACTCCAAATTAACACCCTACTCCTATCCTTGAGATACGAATCTAGCACACTCATAGCCTTATGAGAAACAGCAGGACAACCAAGCCCTCCAACGGTAGCCAGAGGATAAGAGACAAAATTTCTAACTGCTCTCCAACCATGAAGCACAATCGCTCGCCTCTGCATATTACTATTACTCTTCTCTAAACCATGCAGCCTATAAGAAGTCCCATACGAACCCTTATACCTCTCACCCACCATAGCCTTACCAAGAGAGGTCAGATTACTCTCAGGCACATTACCAAACTCTTTAACATAAGCCATCGCTCCCCTCTCCTGATCACTTCCCCTACCGTGACTGACCAAACAACTATACAGAGGCTTATTCTTCTCAAATGACCATACCATCAGCCTATCCACACCCGAGTGTAAAGAGTAATCCACAAATATACATATCTCCCTATTGAGCTTGCGCTTCTCACAAAACTCCAATGCGTCAATAGCTCTCTCCCTACACTGCCTACTACTCATCTTAGGACGAATTGCCAAAAATATTATTAAAGCAGCAATAGGCAACAAGGCCATTATTAGTACTATTTTTTTCATCGAAAATTCTCTCATCTCCTCTTTCCCATCAAACCCTTTATCACAGCATTGCCAATCTTCTTCTCCATGCCGCTGCGAGTAGTAGGTATGCCTGTTGACTTAGCAACCTTCCTTTTCACTTCCGAAATACCCAAAGCTCTCTTCCAAGAGAACGACAATCCTTTTATCCCAAATAGTCCCATAGTTATTTTTGTGTTTTGATGTTAGTTGATGATAAGCTTACATCTCATCATCAATATCTGCGAATATAAATATAAATACAGCAACTATGGTTAAAAACACCTATTATTAGGATATTAATTTTATATGAAACTGGGTTGTGTAGGATAATAAAACTAAATATAATATTTATAGCCCATGCACAATCTACTCCACCTCATCCGAGGATATTTTATCAACTATAATAGATATTGCACCATCGCCTGTGACGTTGGTTGCTGTGCCTATACTATCCATAGAAACACATAGGGCTATCATGAGGGCTTGTTGTGTTTCGTCAAAACCCAACATTGTGCTTAGAAGACCTAAGGATGCCATTATTGCTCCACCTGGCACACCAGGAGCTGCAACCATCGTAATTCCCAACATAAAAATAAATCCAATCATTGAGGTTATATCTATTGGATGTCCAGACATAACCATTATTGCTACCGCTCCTCCTGTAATAATCATTGTACTACCCGAAAGGTGTATTGTGGCACATAGTGGGACCGTAAA
>JBOFEN010000109.1:0-28900 GCA_051648105.1 Bacteroidales bacterium | reverse complement strand
AGTATGTGATTATAGCAAAGAAGACAATCGTAAGGATTGAGTAAATAAGCATACGCATAGTTGAATATATTTTTATGCAAAGATAGGAATTAACTTAAAGTGAAATGTGTTGAAGTTGTATACTAATCCACGAATATAGTACACTTATTACAGATACTCTATTCAGCTGTTTTGGATGATAGAAATATTATCTATTTTTACATCATACAATTATCTATTTAGTTATGAGTAACATTGAGCAATTTACTTCCATAGATCAATATAATAAGTCAATGGGTTTAGAGACACTTCATCCATTGGTTGCAATAATAGACTATTCTAAGGCTACTTATCAGAAACCTGAGTACCCTGAAGGGCACTGCTTTGGTTATTATACGGTGTTTTTGAAGGATCAGAAGTGTGGTGACTTTAAGTATGGTCGTAACTATTATGACTATCAGGAGGGAACTCTTGTGTTCTTGGCTCCAGGGCAGGAGGTGATCATTGAGAATCGTGTGCCATCTAAGGGCAAAGGATGGGCTTTGATGTTTCACCCAGATCTGCTAAAGGGTACCTCGCTTGGTAGGACTATTGATGAGTATACATTCTTCTCCTATGAGGTGTTTGAGGCTCTTCACCTATCTGATGAGGAGAGACGGGTGGTACTGGAGTGTTTTAAAAATATTCAATTAGAACTTAGTAGGGCTATTGATAAGCATAGTAAGAATCTTATTGTGTCGAATATAGAGCTTTTCTTAAGCTATTGTACTAGATTCTATGATAGACAATTCATTACTAGATCTCATGTGAATAGTACTCTTCTTAGTCGTTTTCACTCGCTTCTAGATGATTACTTCTCATCAGATATGCCCCAGAAGAGCGGGTTGCCAACTGTAAAGTATTGTGCAAGTAAGCTTAATCTTTCGGCGAACTATCTAGGTGATTTATTGAAAAAAGAGACAGGTAAGAGTGCTCAAGAACATGTACAACTTCGTCTTATTGATATAGCTAAGGAGAGGCTTAATAACAGAGATAAGTCTGTGAGTGAGGTTGCTTATGAGTTGGGTTTCGAGTACCCTCAATACTTCAGTCGTCTATTCAAAAAGAGAGTAGGGTGTACTCCTAATGAGTTTCGCTCGCAAATAGTGGTGTGATAACGCCACTTGTAGCCTCTCTTATTCTGTTTGTGTAAAATAGATTTATATTGATTTGTAGATAGGTGATATTACAGTTCCTTTCTATTGAGAGATCTACATATACTATTTTATAATACCTAAAATCCCCACTTCACTATTCTGTGAAGTGGGGATTTTAGGTATTATATCAGCTACTTAGTAAACAAAGCTACCAAATTCGCTATTTATGATTAGTTCGCTCTTATCAGACTCTTCAACACGACCAACTATTTGAGCCTCTATGCCGAATGATTTAGATATCTCAATAATACGATCTGCATTCTCTGGAGATAGGTAGATCTCCATACGGTGACCCATATTGAAGACTTTGTACATCTCTTTCCACTCTGTGTTTGATTGTTCTTGGATAAGACGGAATAGTGGAGGTACTGGGAATAGATTGTCTTTTACAACTCTAACGCCATCAACAAAGTGCATAACTTTTGTTTGAGCACCACCAGAACAGTGAACCATGCCGTGGATTTCATGGCGAAGTTCGTCAAGAATCTGTTTGATAACTGGGGCATAAGTACGAGTTGGTGAAAGTACAAGTTTGCCAGCATCCATATTTAGACCTTCTACTGCATCTGTTAGTTTTACACCACCAGAGTAGGCAAGGTTTGAAGGGATGTTTGAATCGAAACTTTCAGGGTACTTCTCTGCTAGGTAGTTTGAGAATACATCGTGACGAGCAGATGTTAAACCATTACTACCCATACCTCCGTTGTACTCTTTCTCATACGATGCTTGACCATATGAAGCAAGTCCAACAATGACATCACCTGGTTTGATATTAGCATTATCAATAACATCGCTGCGTTTCATTCTGCAGGTAACAGTACTATCAACGATGATAGTACGAACAACATCACCAACATCAGCTGTTTCGCCACCAGTGCTATAGACGTTTACGCCCATCTCTCTAAGGTCAGCTAGAAGCTCCTCTGTTCCGTTGATAATTGCAGAGATTACCTCACCAGGTATAAGGTGCTTGTTGCGCCCTATTGTTGATGATACAAGAATGTTATCAACAGCACCTACGCAAAGCAGGTCGTCAATATTCATAATCAGTGCATCTTGAGCAATGCCTTTCCATACGGAAACATCTCCTGTCTCGCGCCAATATAGGTAAGCTAGAGATGATTTAGTACCAGCTCCATCTGCGTGCATAATATTGCACCATTCTGGATCGCCTCCTAGGATGTCTGGGATAATCTTGCAAAATGCTTTTGGATAGACTCCTTTGTCAATGTTCTTAATAGCGTTGTGTACGTCTTCTTTAGAAGCCGAAACGCCGCGCAAATTGTAACGTTGATCGCTCATGATGTAATAAGGGATATAATTTGTGGGTTCAAATAAGTTATGGCAAAGATAAAAAAGAAGAGGATAAGACTAGGTCTTATCCTCTTAAAATCTTTTCAGCTAATTACTGAGCAGCTACAATTGAGTCAGTAGCAACTGAATCAACAGCAACAGTGTCAACAACAGTTTCGATAACATCGATAACAGTTGAGTCAACGTTTGAAGCAGCTTCAGTTTTAGCACCACCGCAAGAAGCAAATGATACAGCAACTACAGCAACAAAGAACAATACTAACTTTTTCATCTTAATAAGAAATTAAAAACGTTAAATCATATGTCGTTTATTTTCGACGGTACAAATGTATAGCAATTTTTAATATGTTCTATCTTTCGATGATTATTTTTGATAAAAAAAATTATCTAGGGCTAGTCTGTCCAGAGGTGTTGGTATATAAGTATCTCTTAATGCTCTTTTTAGGTGTTTTTTCAAACTCGCTTGGGTATAACTCTATTGCAGCAATCTGTTCGTATGACGCAACAATTTTGTTGATGTTTTTGCGGTTCTCCTCCATTACTGCAGGAATCTCCTCCTCAGCAAAGTCTATGCCTTCTAGGCCATCGTAATCAGGATAAACAAGTGCAATAAGCCTTCCGTTTCTCTCAATGACAAGACTCTCCATTACACATGGCATATTGTTGAGCTTTGCTTCGATCTCCTCAGGATATATGTTTTGACCACTCGCACTGAGGATCATATTTTTGTTGCGACCTCTAATAAAGATGTTGCCAGCCTCATCAATGCGCCCCATATCTCCAGTGTAGAGCCACCCATCTTTCAGGATTTCCTTTGTGGCTTCTTCATTTTTGTAGTATCCCATCATTACGTGTTCGCCACGAACGACAATCTCGCCTATACCTGTCTCTTGATTTGCATTTACGATCTTTGCCTCCATATATCCTTTAAGGATCTTTCCCGCTGAAGAAGGTACAAACTCGCTTGCGTGAGTGTAGCTAATAAGTGGAGCGCACTCTGTCATACCATAACCAACGGTTAGTGGAAAGTTTATTCTTGTTAAGAATTCCTCAACCTCACTGTTAAGAGGTGCGCCACCAATGATGACTTGAGAAAACTCTCCACCAAATGCTTGTACAAGATTCTCGCGTATCTTGTCATAAATCCTATCATTTATGAATGGTACGTTTAGAAGTAGTTTTACAGCTTGTCTGCTTATTTTGGGAAGTATCTGTTTCTTATAGATCTTCTCAAGAATAAGTGGAACCATACATATCATATTAGGCCTAACTTCAGAGAAGGCCTTTAGAAGTATCTTCGGTGTTGGGATAATGCTTAACATTGTTATGTGAGCACCTGATACAATTGGTGTCAAGAAGTCAAATGCACAACCATAGGCGTGAGCTAAAGGTAGGAAGCATAGGCATCTTGAACCTCTGTGGTATAATCCCGACTTTTTGCCAAAAATGGTGTTTCCTGCTAGGTTGTTTGCTGATAGCATTACTCCTTTAGAGAAGCCTGTTGTTCCTGAAGTATAACTAATTAATGCAAGTTCTTTATTGCTACGCTTAGCGTACTTAATATCATTCGAACTATAGCCATTTGGATACTTATGCTTGAAGCGCTCAGCCCATCCTAACATAAACTTCTGAATCTTCTCTCCATCTCGTTGATATATACATCTAAAGTCAGAAAGAGAGAATACTCCTTTAATACCAGGAAGCTTTTCCTCTTCTAGATTCTCCCATATATTGTCAGCAGTAAATAGTATTGTTGAGTCGGAGTGGCTAACAATATGGTGTACGTCGTTTGGGTTAAAGTCTGGAAGTATTGGCACAATTACGGCTCCATATGTAATTGCCGCCATGTATACTACACACCAATTGGCAGTGTTGCGACCGATTAGTGATATCTTGTCTCCTTGTTTAACTCTACACTCTTCAAAAAGAAGGTGCAACTTTGCTATTTGTTGAGCTGATTGGCCATATGTAAGGGTGTATTTATCAACATAGTCTGTCAACGCATTAAGCTCCCAATTGGCTTTGAATGTCTCCTCAAACAGATGAATAAAGTTCTCTTGAATCATATCACATTTAATTGATTACGGCGTAAAAGTACGATTATTGTGCACAAAAGCAAAGGATTTGTGTAAAAACGCATACCAAAGATTGATTCTGTTTGTTTAATTGCGAAAAAAGTATCTACTTTGTAAGTGTCTTAATTATCTTTGACTTGTTGGGTTTTTCAAGATTGTTAAGATCATCTTACATTAATAACTAAACAACAATAGTATATGTCAGTAAATAAGGTAATTTTACTAGGTAATGTTGGTAAGGACCCAGAGGTTCGTTACTTAGAATCAGGTGTTGCTGTGGCTCAATTCTCTTTAGCTACCTCTGAGAGGGGTTATACCAATAGCCAAGGTATTCAAGTGCCTGATAGAACAGAGTGGCACAATATTGTATTGTGGCGAGGTTTGGCTGATATCGCCGAGAAGTATATTCGTAAGGGTTCTAAAATATATATTGAAGGAAAGATCAGGACAAGGTCATATGAAGATCAAGCAGGTGTTAGGCGCTATGTTACTGAGATTTTCGGAGATAACCTTGAGCTGTTGGATAGAAAAGACAGCCAGCCACAAGCTGATTCTGGAGTAGCTTCAACCCAGCAAGGGTATGCTTCTGCGCCTACAACTGCGAAAACACAATCAAGTCCAATCTCAACTGTAGGGTCAAATGATCAAGCGGCTGAGGATGATTTGCCTTTCTAATAAGATAATGAGCAAGTAGTAGTAGTAGTAGTAGTAGTGATTATTTATATAATACTACTACTTGCTATTGTAGAATTAAATAATAAACTTCTTGGACTCAGATTCTATCACGAGCCTTTTGGGCTCTATACATATTATTCAACCAACTTGGGATGTAGTGCTCTCAGGGGTATTGGCGATTCTTCTTTTAGGAGGGTCAGGTTTTATTTCCGCTTCAGAGATAGCATTCTTTTCACTTGAGCCTAATGATATGAAGGAGGTTAATGGTGAGAAGCACTCTAGTGATCGACAGATCATAGAGCTACTAAAGCGTACAGATAGGCTATTAGCAACAATTCTCATTGCAAATAACTTTGTTAATGTTGCTGTAGTAATGCTTTTGAACTACTTCTTCCTTTCAACTGTGAAGTTTGGTGACTCTTATCTAATGCAGTTTCTTTTCCAAACTGTGGTTCTGACATTCCTTCTTCTGCTCTTTGGTGAGATAATGCCTAAGATATACGCAACACACAACTCATTAGCATTTGCTAGGCGTTCAGCTGGCGTTCTTTCTGTTTTACAAGTAATATTTAAGCCAATATCATCCATATTAGTAGCTTCTACAAATATGGTCAACAAGAGTATAGTTCGTAAGAATATCAATATCTCTATGGATGAGTTATCTCATGCCTTAGAGTTGACCTCCCATGAGATTAAGGATGAGAAGGATATACTTGAGGGTATTATTAATTTCGGGGATAAGGTGGCTAGTGAGGTTATGACTTCACGCATTGATATGTGCGCTTTGGAGGTAGGTGTCTCTTTTGGTGAGGTTATAGATTTTATCAAAAGGGTAGGTTACTCACGTATACCTGTGTATGAATCAACACAAGACTCCATCAAGGGTCTACTCTATATTAAAGATCTGCTTCCATATATAGATAGTCCAGATAACTTTAAGTGGCAGACACTAGTTCGCCCAGCATATTTCGTTCCAGAGACTAAGAAGATTGATACTCTCTTGGAGGAGTTTCAGTCTCAAAAGATACACATGGCAGTTGTTGTTGATGAGTATGGAGGTACAGCCGGGATAGTGACCCTAGAGGATGTGTTAGAAGAGATTGTAGGAGAGATCAGCGATGAGTTCGATGTTGATGAGAGGTCTTTTGTTAAATTAGATGATACTACCTACATCTTTGAAGCCAAGATTCTTCTTGCAGACTTTTTTAGAATCACAGCTATTGATGAGAGAGAGTTTGAGGCTGCAATTGGTGAAGCTGATACGTTAGCTGGTTTTATACTAGAGATAAAGGGTGAGTTTCCTACTCGTAAAGAGGTTATTCGTTACGATAAGTATCTCTTCCAAATTGTAGAGATGGATAAAAGACGAATAGTTAGAGTGAAGTTTAGTTATGCCCCATCTTCAGTACAATCGTAATTTGTTATGCCAATAATAAAAGAATATATCTCAGAAAGCACTCATTGGGCTGTATGGGAGGTTGTAGAGTCTGAGTCTGAGATGATGGATGAGCTTACCGAGTTCTCTCTATTTAGCGATCAGTTGTCGATGATAAAAGCTGGAAATAGACGGATAGAGTTCTTAGCAGTGCGACTGCTTCTATCAAGAATGGTCGGAAGGCAGTGTAGAATAGATTATCACGAAGATGGTAAGCCTTTTGTTGATTCATTGGGTCGATCCATATCTATCAGTCATACTCGCTCAAAGTTTGTATCTATATTGATTTCTGATGAAGCAATATGTGGAATCGATATTGAGTTGAATAACAGTCGTATATTTAATATAAGATCTAGGTTTGTCTCTCCTAAAGAGGAGTTGTTCATAAATGAAGAGAGGCAGCAGGAGCAGTTACTGCTAATATGGTCAGCTAAGGAGTCCCTTTATAAGGCTATTCCTGGTAGTGCAATTGACTTTATTGATCATCTCGAGATTATGCCTTTTGATTTATCGGGCAAGGGGAGATTTGAAGCACGAGAGTATTACACCAAAGAGCAATATAGATTTAGTGTGGAGTATATCAACTCTAGCGACTATGTTCTAACTATCGCTACGAGGTTAGGTATAGATAATGGGGTATGTAATAATTAATATGTCAGATGATACTATATAATAGATTTAAAAGGAGTACTATGATGGTGCTCTTCGCTTTAATTGCTTCACTTCAGCTCTATGCCTATCCAAAGTTGAGTGAAAGAAGTAGGGTTACACTTTTGACAGAGTGTGGTGGACAGGAGATTTATGCCTTGTGGGGACACACAGCTCTTAGAGTCGCTGATGACTCGTTGGGTGTTGATGATGTTTTTAATTATGGGATATTTGACTTTACAAGCTCTAATTTTGCTTGGAGATTTGCCCTAGGTGAGACTGATTATATACTGGGTGTTTCTGATATGAATCATGTCTATATCAACAGTGTTGCAAGAGGTTTAGCTCTAGTTGAACAGACTTTAGATTTAAATATTAATGAGAAGCAGCGCTTGTGGGAGTCTCTTCTTGAGAATGCTCGAAAGGAGAATAGGACATATAGATACAGTTTCTTGTATGATAACTGTGTAACAAGACCTATAGAGATGGTTGAGAAGTCCCTAGATTCACAACTTATCTTTAGGGATACCATACCAACGGGTGGTACATTTCGTCAGATGATACATGCTACTACCACTAATTACCCATGGCTTAAGCTAGGTATTGATTTAGTACTAGGTGCACCGTTAGATAAATCTGTGACTTACAGAGAGGAGTTCTTTCTCCCTGTCTATCTTATGAAGTCTCTTGACTCGGCTTATATTTCTGGTGAGAATAGCCGTCCTATTGTCTCAAAAAGAGTGCAGCTAGTAGAGAGTGAGCCTGATGATATGGATGATGATCTTGCATCTAAATTGCCAAAGCCTATGGTTGTTATATCAATCTTTACCATCATATGGCTCTTTGTTACTCGCATAAACTATTTTGAAGGTAAGACTATGAGGGCTTGGCAAGATGCTCTATTCTTTCTTCCATATGGAGTTGCTGGAGTGATAATTGCATTTATCTCTTTTGTATCTACTCATCCAGCAGCCTTCCCCAATTGGAATATATTGGTATTTAATCCAATTCAATTTATATATTCTGTTCTGCTATTTGCTCCATTTATGGCATCACGTAGAACGCTTTTCCATATTGTAAACCTGCTATTAGTTGTAGTATTCTTTGTAATATATCCGTTTATTGGACAGACTTTTCCTTCAGAAACTGTTCTACTAGCTATAATATCGGCAATAAGATCTTTTGTTTGGATAAAAAAGGGGCGATTTAGTTGCTTGAAGTAGAGAATAACACGATATTTGTAGTGTTAAAATGAGATGATTAATATAATCACGATTAGAGATGCGAAGATTTGTAACTTCATTGGTTGCCATATTGTCTGCTGTGCAAATTGTAGCACAGCAGCTCCCAGAGCGTCCTAAGTTGGTTGTGACCATTACGGTTGACCAACTTAGGACCGATCTTTTGTATCTATTCTATGAGGCTTTTGGCGAGAATGGGTTTAAGAAACTTATCAATCAAGGGGCTGTATCCTTCGATATGGCATTTCCATTTGATAATCTAGACCAATCGAATAGTGTAGCTACAATATTTACGGGAACCACACCTTTCTATCATGGTGTGGTAGGTAATGAGATATATAATCCAAAGAGAAATGTGCATACACCTCTACTTCTTGATAGAGAGTATATGGGTAATTTCTCTCCTGAGACACTCTCACCGAGAGCACTTCTGACATCTACGGTGTCTGATGAGTTAAAGGTGGCTAGTGACAACCTTTCTGAGGTGTACTCTGTAGCACCTACAGCAGAACAAGCTATTCTCTCAGCTGGACATGCATCAAATGCCGCATTTTGGATAGATAATACTACTGGTATGTGGGCTACATCTACATACTATAGAGATGCTCCCTACTATTTTGAGAACTACAATATAACAGAGCCTCTAAATCAGAGGATAGAGGAGAGTGATTGGTCGCTCCAAAACTCACCATCATTCTATAGATATCTACCATTCAGCCAACGAGACTTTGGCTTCAAGCATACTTTCTCTAAGTCTAAGCTTGATAATGTGAAGCTTTATAAGCAGACACCTCTAGTCAATCAAGAGGTTGGTAGATTCGTCTCACTGCTATTTAAAAACTCAACTTTAGGTAAGCGAACCAATCCAGATCTACTAAATATATCCTATTTTGCTGGGAGTTATCAAGGAAGAAGTATCTCCGATAATGCTCTTGAGATACAAGATACCTATATTAGATTAGATCAAGAGATAGCGAGATTGCTTCATGAGATTGATGCAAATGTTGGACTGAAGAATACTCTTGTTGTTCTAACCTCTACTGGATACTTTGATGCCTCAGTAGATTCTCCTGAGCGTATGAGGATACCTACGGGGGATTTCTATCCTCGTCGTGCTACTTCACTACTCAATGTTTACCTAATGGCTATTTATGGTCAAGGACAGTGGGTGGATGGGTACTCCAATGGCGAACTATATCTAAATAGAAAACTTATAGACGATAAGCAGATATCACTTTCAGAGATACAGACTAAGTCAGCAGAGTTCCTAGTTCAGATGTCTGGAGTGCAAGATGTGGTATGTTCACATACCCTTATGCATGGGATGACCAATGATGCAAATCAGCTTCAGAGAAACAGATATCATAGGAAATTATCTGGAGATCTTCTTTTGGAATTCCAACCAGGGTGGAGTATAAATTATGAAGGAGAGAAGAAGAACCAGCAGGTTCGTGCATCTACCTTCTCGGCTCCACTTATATTCTTTGGTGCAAACATTGTTCCTCAAAAGATTGAGAGAACAGTTTTCGCAACCGAAATAGCGCCTACAGTATGTTCATTCCTTCGGATTCGTGCACCAAATGGATCTAGAGAGAAACCAATACGCGAATTGTTTCGCCGCTAAAAATTTGCTACATTTGTAGAAATTATCCGAATCGAATAAACAGAAAACAACTATAATCATGGGATTTGTAGAGATATTAAGTAAGCTCTTTGGAAACAAGTCGCAGCGCGACCTTAAAGAGATCAACCCTTACATAGACAGAATTAATGCAGTTTACCCCTCAATTGAAGCACTAGACCACGATGGTCTGCGCCAAAGAGTTGAGGAGATAAAGAATAAAATAGAGCAATACGTAGCGGAAGAACGTAAAGAGATCGAGACCCTTAAGGAGTCGGTTGAGAACTTAGAACTAGAGGAACGCGAATCTATCTGGGCTAAGATTGACGTTATTGAGAAGCGTATTGTTGAGAAATATGAAGAGGTACTTGAAGAGGTGCTTCCTGAGGTCTTTGCTATCATCAAAGACTCTGGTCGTCGTTTCTCTCAAAACGAGCAGGTGGTAGTTACTGCTACTGAGTTCGATAGAGAGCTAGCAACGAAATATGACTTTGTTACTATCGAAGGAGACAAAGCTATATTCACACGCTCTTGGAATGCTGGTGGTAACCATATCGTTTGGGATATGATTCACTACGAGTGTCAGCTCTTCGGAGGTGTTGTGCTTCACAAAGGTAAGATTGCTGAGATGGCAACGGGTGAGGGTAAGACCTTAGTTGCTACTCTTCCTGTATTCCTTAATGCGCTAACACGCCAAGGTGTTCACGTTGTAACTGTCAACGATTACCTTGCAAAACGAGATTCAGAGTGGATGGGACCTCTATATATGTTCCATGGATTGAGCGTTGATTGTATCGACCGCCACCAACCAAACTCTGATGCACGTCGTAAAGCATATGAGGCAGATATCACTTTCGGAACAAACAATGAGTTCGGATTTGACTACCTGCGCGACAATATGGCCATCAACCCATCAGATCTAGTACAAAGAAAACACAACTACGCTATCGTGGATGAGGTTGACTCGGTACTTATTGATGATGCTCGTACGCCTCTTATTATCTCTGGACCAGTGCCAAAAGGCGAAGAGCAGCTCTTTGAGCAGTTCTGTCCTCGCGTGGAACGCATTGTTAAGGAGCAGAAAGAGTTCTGTACTAAGCTTCTTGCTGAGGCAAAACAGAAGATGGCTTCATCTGACGAGAAGGTACGCGAAGAGGGTGCAATACTTCTTTTCCGTTCATATAAAGGATTCCCTAAGAGTAGACCTCTTATCAAATTCCTAAGTGAGCAGGGTGTCAAGGCCGCTATGCTTAAGACTGAGGAGATCTACATTGCTGAGCATAACAGAAGAATGCCAGAGATCACTGACGAACTACTTTTTGTTATTGACGAAAAGCAGCGTAGCGTTGATCTAACGGATAAAGGTATCGATATGTTGACTGGTGCTTCAGAAGATCCTCTTTTCTTCGTTCTTCCAGATATCAGTGCTCTTCTTTCTGATCTTGAGAACCAAAATCTTAACCTTGAGGAGCGTGCTGCCCGCAAAGATGAGTTGATGGCAAACTACTCAATCAAGAGTGAGCGCGTTCATACGGTGAATCAATTACTGAAAGCATACGCTATGTTCGAGAAGGATACAGAGTATGTGGTTATGGATTCTAAGGTTAAGATCGTTGATGAGCAGACTGGTCGTATTATGGAGGGGCGTCGCTACTCTGATGGTCTACACCAAGCTATCGAAGCTAAGGAGAGAGTGACAGTTGAGGCTGCTACACAAACCTTTGCTACTATCACCCTTCAGAACTACTTCCGTATGTACAATAAACTGTCGGGTATGACAGGTACAGCTGAGACTGAGGCAGGTGAGCTATGGGATATCTACAAACTTGATGTAGTTACTATCCCTACAAACAGACCGATCCAACGTAACGATATGAACGATCGTGTCTACAAGACAAAGAGAGAGAAATACAACGCAGTTATTCAGGAGATAGAGAAACTAGTAAATCAGGGTAGACCTGTACTTGTTGGTACTACATCCGTTGAGATATCAGAGTTGCTAGGTAAGCAACTAATGATGCGTAAGATTAAGCACAACGTCTTGAACGCTAAGTTGCACCAAAGAGAGGCAGACATCGTTTCTCAAGCAGGACAACCTGGTACCGTTACTATCGCTACTAACATGGCTGGTCGTGGTACTGACATCAAGCTTCCTAAAGAGGTTAAGGATGCAGGTGGACTTGCTATTATTGGTACAGAGAGACATGAGTCTCGTCGTGTTGACCGCCAGCTTCGTGGTCGTGCAGGTCGTCAAGGTGATCCAGGATCTTCTGTATTCTACGTATCACTAGAGGATGATTTGATGCGTCTATTCTCATCAGAGCGTATTGTTAAGGTTATGGACCAACTAGGCTTTGAAGAGGGAGAGATGATCGAGCACTCAATGATCTCTAAATCTATTGAGCGTGCACAGCGCAAGGTAGAGGAGAATAACTTCGGTATTCGTAAGCGTCTTCTTGAGTACGATGATGTGATGAACTCACAGCGTACTGTAATATATGCAAAACGTCGCCACGCTCTTATGGGCGAGAGAATCGGTATCGACGTGATGAACATGATGTATGAGTCTGTTGAGGCTATCGTCAATGAGTATCACGATGCACTTGACTTCGAAGGCCTACAGGTTGAGATGCTAAGAGTATTTGGTATCGAGACGCCATTCTCAGCAGATGATATGAAGAGAATGAAGGGCGAAAAGCTTATTGATGATCTTTTCCAAGCAGTTCTTGATGCTTACAAGAGCCGCACTCAGAGACTATCTGATGTTGCTAACCCTGTAATACAACAGGTTTATGAGCAACAGGGAGCAATGTATGAGAACATTATGATTCCTGTTACAGATGGTCATCGTATGTACAACATATCTTGCAACCTCGAAGAGGCAGCTAAGAGTGAGTGTAAGTCAGTAGTTAAAGCGTTCCAGAAGACTATTCTTCTTCACATGATTGATGAATCATGGAAAGAGCATCTTCGCGAAATGGATGATCTAAGACAATCCGTTCAGAATGCTAGCTATGAGCAGAAGGATCCGCTATTGATCTACAAGCTTGAGTCTTATGGACTATTTAGAACTATGGTCAATGAGATGAACCGCAAGATCGTTACAGTATTGATGAGAGGTCAAATACCAGTTCGCGAAGCAGAAGAGGTTAAAGAGGCAGCTCCTGAACAACATCAGGATATGAGCAAGTATAAGACCGAGCACGAATCATCTTCTAGCTCTTCTTCATCTAGTTCAAACAACCACCAACCTGCGCGTAATGAGCATAAGGTAGGTCGTAATGATCTTTGTCCTTGCGGCAGTGGACTTAAATATAAGAACTGCCACGGTAAGCACCAAGCATAATATTCTATTGACAGCAAGAGGTGAGTATTCTCTCCCTCTTGTTGTTAAAATATTTGCAGTTCAGCTTTTAATCGACCAAATGTTTGGCAAATTGCCTAAAAGTAGGTACATTTGCGAGCCATTTACCACTCGACCAAATTGATTATTTAATTAAAGCAACAATACAGGTTATGAAAAAAGAACTTCATCCATCGAACTACCGTGCGGTAGCATTCAAGGATATGACTAACGGTGACGTATTTATCTCTCGCTCTTGCGCTAACACTCGTGAAACTCTAGAAGTTGATGGAGTTGAGTACCCAGTTATCAAATTGGATATCTCTAATACGTCTCACCCATTCTACACAGGTAAGCAAACTCTTGTTGATACTGCAGGTCGTGTAGACAAGTTCATGAACCGTTACGGAAGCCGCAAGAAGTAATCTTACTTCTTCGAGTTTCGATAAACGATATAATAGAAGCGATTCAAGCCTTGTGTTTGAATCGCTTTTATTATATCAGACGACTTGATAGTTCAACCTTGACTATTGGGTTGGATATATAGAAGAGTTACTTTTTTAGCCTCTCAGATTGATGATAACTCAATCTGAGAGGCTATTGTTTTTTTGTTAATATGACTACTAATATTGACAATCCTATATAATTACTCTCATTATGAATTGGGGGTAACGATACTGCATATATCTCACTAACAAAGTATCTATGTTTTGAGTATGAACTGTCACTCTGTAGCTGTGGGTCTCTTCTGGTATATGTCTGATAAATAGTATCTTGCGTATGGCAATTCTGCTACTTTCTATATACGTACGTATTTGTGGTAAAGTACGTACGTATTTTGATTAGAATACGTACGTATTTCGAGATAAATACGTACGTGTTTTTGGAGTTGCATAGTGTGAAAAGGATAGATGATTACTGTTTGTGTTGTAGTTGCTTGCTTAGTGGTGTCTACTTTCTTTTGTGACTCTAGGTTTGGTTGGATTGATCTGTGGTTCTAAATTGTAAAATTGAGGATGTGGATAGGTTAATAGGTCGATTGTTTCTCTTTATATATTGTTTTTAAACCTTCTATACTTTTATTGGTCTAACCCTAGGGTCTCGATTAACGAAGGCTCTATTTAATCGAAAAACAGTATAATTAGATGGGCAGGTTTTTATCAATAGTTTTACTTATTAACATAGCCTTGGGGGTGTCGGCACAGAGGAGTGTCACAGGTAGGGTTTTGGAGTCGTCATCGGGCTATCCTCTTCATGGAGCAACAATAAAGATACAAGATAGGCAGGGCACAGCACCTCACTTCTCAACCTCTAATGACAAGGGTGAGTTTGTGGTTAATGGTGTAGATGATGGCAAGCAGCTCATAACTGTTACCTTTATTGGATTTAAACCATATACAAGGGAGGTGGACATAAAGTCTAAGGGTCGCAACCTAGGTGATATTAGATTGAGTGAAGAGAGTCAGCATCTATCTGAGGTGACTGCTCAGGGGCGTGCAATAAGGGCTACGCAGATTGCTGATACGCTCTCGTATAATGCCTCTGCTTTTAAGACTATGGCGGGAAGCAGCACTGAGCAGTTGTTGACTAAAATGCCTGGTATAGTTGTAGAGAATGGTACAGTTCAGGCTCAAGGTGAGCAGGTGCGTCGGGTATTGGTGGATGGAAAGCCTTTCTTCGAGGGTGACCCTACGCTTGCTTTGCGCAATCTGCCTGCTGATATTGTTGAGAGTATCCAGGTCTTTGACAAGATGAGTGAGCAGAGTGAGCTGACTGGGTTCGATGATGGTAATAGTCAGAAGGCTATAAATATCGTTACTAGAGGGCGTAATAGTAGTAGTATCTTTGGTAAGCTCTCAGCTGGATATGGTACAGAGGGTAGGTATCAAGCTGGTGCGAATGTGAATATATTCAACGGTGATAGGAGGATCTCTATCTTGGGTATGTCTAATAATGTGAATCAGCAGAACTTCTCGCAGGAGGATCTTGCAGGAGTGATGAGTGCTCAAGGTGGTCAGCGTAGAGGACCTGGTGGTGGACCTGGTGGACCAAGAGGTGGAGGTTCTGGTCAGAACTTTATGATAGGTCAGCTACAAGGTGTGACTAATACGAATGCCATAGGTTTTAACTATACAGATAGGTTGTTTAACTCTATGGATATCACTGCTAGTTACTTTTTTAATCAGAGTGAAAACCTTAACTATGGTAATAATGTAAGGCAATTCTTCGATGAGAGTAGGGGTATACGTACTTATGAGGAGATATATGACAAGGAGGTTGATAATTTAAACCATAGGTTTAATCTTAGGATGGATTGGAAGATCAATGATAGGAATACTATCCGCTTTACGCCCTCCTTTAGTTTTCAGGATAATAGTAGCAGTAGCATAAGTGATGCTTCGACTCTTTATGATGGAGTTGCTTCAAATAGGAGTGAGATAACTAATAGTAGTACAACTAATGCTTATACTCTAGGAGGTGATCTGGTTTGGAGGCGAGGTTTTAGCAAGAGGGGCAGAAGCTTCTCTATAGGGGTCAATGGTGGATTGACAAACAATGAGGGGAATAATCCTTACTACTCACTGATGAGTGTGTACGGTAGTGGTGTGGATGATCGTGTTGATACAGTTAGGAGGGAGAAGATTAGTGATAGGGATGTTGTTCGTTTAAGGGCTAATGTTCACTACTCAGAGCCGCTCTCTAAGTTTGCAACGCTTCAGGCTACCTATAGGGTTAATTACAATAATAGTGATCTAGAGAGGATAACATACAATCGTTTGGCTGATGCGAATCCTCATTTGGCTCTAATGGATAGTGCTCTATCAAATAAGTATAGTAGTGACTATATTACTCAAGTTGTGGGTGCTGGTGTTAGGTATCGGAATGGAAGTAAGTTGAGTGCTATGTTCTCGGTTGATATGCAGTATGCAAAGCTGATGAATGATCAGATATTTCCTTCTGAGAGTAGTCTAGATAGAACGTTCTTCACTATCCTTCCGCACTTGAGGGCTGACTATAAGTTGGATCAGCAGAACTCTTTTAGGCTTCAGTTTAGGGCTTCTACTAATGAGCCTTCGGTGAGTCAGCTTCAAGAGGTGATAGATGAGAGTAATCCACTTAGCATGACAACTGGTAATCCTAACTTGAAGCAGGAGAATAGTTATAGTGGATCGTTGAGATATACATTGACACGATCAGATGGCAAGACTCTATTGGTTATGTTGGGTGGTACTATGGTGAATAACTATATATCTTCTCACACTATAGTAGCAGATGAGCCTATGGATCTAGGTGGAGGAATAACTCTTGATAAGGGTGCACAGCTGACACGACCAGAGAATGTGAGTGGTAATTGGAATACAAACCTTTTGATGACCTTTGGGTTTCCACTTGATGTGTTAAGGAGTAATGTGAATATCTCCACTTCGCTTCTCTATAATCGTCTTCCAGGGCTCTATAATTATCAGAAGTTGACCACAAATGAGTTTAGGGTTAGCCCGAGTGTGATATTGAGTAGTAATATAAGTGATAAGTTGGACTTTACGCTAAGCTATAATTCACGCTTCAACTTTGCAAGGAACACACTAAAGAGTGAGGAGAATAATAGATACTTGCAGCAGGTAGCAACCTCTAAGTTAGCGTGGGAGTTTTGGAGAGGTTTTACCTTTGAGGGTATCTTTACTTATCAGTCATATAGTGGTCTCTCGGATGGATATAATGAACACATATCTATGTTGAATGCTTCTGTAGGTAAGAAGTTCTTAAAGAGTAAGGCTCTTGAGGTAAAGATCTCAGCATTCGATATTTTGAGAGAGAATAAGGCGTTGGCACGAAGCGTTACAGATACCTATTTTGAGGATCAGTCATATAACGTATTAAAGCCATACTATATGATTTCTTGCGTTTATGACCTTAGAATATTTAAGAAAAGCTAAATGAGGCTCTCATTTATTTAATTAGATTGAATAGTTTTGGAGGTTTAGATTTAAAATAGTTACTTAGCAACCGACGTTAAACAACAAAGAACATGATAAATATTTAATCAGAAGGCCAGAGCATGTGAATGCTTTGGCCTTCTTGTTTTATTAGCTCTTTTTGAGTGCTAGGTATATAAGAAAAGCGACAAAGCCACTATTGATTAGTTAGCTTTGTCGCTTTTCTATATTATGTATCTATGAGAGATTACGCTTGTTGGAACATAGCGTTGAACTCTTCTACAGTAACTGTTTTGTTGTTCAAAGAAACTTTTGCTTTAACAGCATCACGGATCTTGTTCTCAACAGCTTGCTCGATTAGGTTACGACGAGATTTCTCATCTTTAAGCATGTGAGCTGAGTACTCTTTAAGCATCTCTGCAGGAACCTCAGGCATACCGTATTGTGCGAATTGAGCTTTAACAGCCGCTTCAGCTACAACTTGTAGGTCAGCATCTTCAACTTTAACGCCTTCGCTCTTAGCTATAGCCTCTTTAATCAAGTGCCAAGATAGTTCGTTAACCATTTGTGGGTATTCAGCTTCGATAGATTCAGCAGTTTTGCTTTCGTCTGTAGCCAACAACCAACGCTTCAAGAATTCAGCTGGAAGAGTTAGTTCACCAACTTTGTTCATGATAGATTGACGAGCGTCGATCCAGAATTTGTAGTCTTGGTCTGGAGTCATTTGAGCAGAGATAGTCTCGCGAGTCTTAGCGCGGAACTCCTCTTCGCTAGAGCAAACGCCAGCACCGAATACTGTATCAAACAGCTCTTGGTCGATAGCGTGAGGCACTTGGCGAGTGATCTCAGTGATAGTGAAAGATACAGTACCAGCGAAGTTCTTAGCATCTTCTTTCTCGATCTTCAAGATGTGAGAAAGTTCGTACTCGTTACCACCTGTAACTTCTTGAGGAACGAAAGAGATAACATCACCTAGTTTCTTACCTAGGAATGCAGCTTTAGCCTCTTCGTTTTTGAAGTATGAAGGCATGATAACTGAACCTTCAGCAGTAAGACCGCCTTCGATAACGTTACCTTCAGCGTCGATCTCAACAAGGTTACCTTTAACCATATCGCGATCTTCAACGATCTCGAATTGACCAGGAGTACCAGTACGTTGAGCGTACATTTCGATTTGCTTGCTAACAAGCTCCTCGTTAACGTCGATAGTGTAGTAATCTACGCAATCTTCAGCTGACAAGTTTATGTTGATCTCTGGAGCCAAAGCGATATCGAAACAGAATTCGAAAGCTTCGTCAGAAGAGTAGTCGATAGGTTTTTGAACAGTTGTGTTAGGAAGTGGCTCACCAAGTAGTTCCAATTTGTTTTCGCGGATGTGTCCGAAAAGCGCCTCAGTAACTAGTTTGTTGATCTCTTCTCCTTCAGCACCAGCTTGATACATCTTTCTGATCATTCCCATAGGAGCCATTCCTTTACGGAAACCTGGGATATTTGCTTTCTGACGGAAAGAGCGCAAAGATTTTTCAACTCTCTCTTGGTAGTCAGCCTTTTCAACCTGAATCTTTACGATTGCATTTACGCTGTCAATGTTCTGTTGTAAAACGTTCATTATGACGGTATATTAAATTATAACAATTAATTTGTTCGTAGCTATTAGTGTGCAAAAATAGCTCTATTCTTTTAATTCTCAAACTCTTTTTTTTCTTTTTGTCAGATATAGGTGCTTAATAAAGCTCAATAGTCCCTATATCCTAGTTCGTAGACCAGTTCCAATCCTTGAGATTGAAACTCCCTTCCAGTCTATCTTCTAGTCCATCAGGCATACTCTCCATGAAGTTTATGCCCGTCAACTTCTCTACGCTATCTATTGTAACAGCATATTTTCTCAAAGAGCTTTTTGACGCCTTGTTTGGAATAACGAAGGCGATGGCTTTCTGTATTGGAGGAACGGGATCTACAACCACCTTGTAGAAGTATTCAGGAATTACAATATCACTCTTTCCCATCAGAGGTAGTCCTGGAGTGAGTACTGGGCCAGTCATAATAAGAAGAAGAGAGTCAGTTTTTGCCCACTTGCGTGTTTGCTCTTCTAGTCTCTTCCACACTCCGCGATTGAAGTTGGGGTCTTGTGGCGATATGTTGGTCATATAGAATGACTCGTTCATTGTACTCTTTGACCAAGCCATATCGGCGGCAGGAGCAAGGTGTCCTCTGTCATATCCTGAACGGGTGAAGTCAGAGCTTGTAGTATGTTTATGTTTTAGTTTTGGGTCTGGAGTGAACTTATCCTCCCTTTTGTGTTGAGCACCCCTAAGCTTGTTGCCTACAAGTTTATATGCTACCCAATTAGCATTCTTGTACTCTTTGTTGTATGAAATGTGATAAGCAGAGTGGTTGATAAGATTCTCCTCTCTGTCGAAGCACTCCTCGGGCATTAGCCAACTGTTGTAGTCGTATTTATAAGATGAGTATTGCTCACTCTTTGTACTTTTCTTGCTGCCTTGAAGGTTCTCTTTTACTTTTGGACGAAGTATGAATATACCTATCAGAGCTACTAGAAGTAGTGTGATAATGGCAATTACACCCCACGAAAGAGACTCCTCAGAGTTTCTCTTTTTAGTTGATCTTCTTTTGGGTTTTGATTTTGCTGGGGTTCTTCTTGTTGTCCCACTCTTCTTTGCCATCTATAAATCTCTTCTTTTTATTCTTATTACTCTTTACACTCAGCTTATAGGTAGAAAGCAAGGCCGAGTTTGAAACCAAATCGTCTGTATGTGTCAGCAAGACTATATTTCCAATAAACGCCAGGTTCGATAGCAAACCACTTATTTGCAAAGATAGATATACCAGTCTCAGCACTTATAGGTACAAAGTCTGGTCTCTTTGTTGAGGCTATGTTATTTCCAATATTCTTTTGGTAGCCAATCATACCTTGAGCATACCAATGTTTGATAAGGTATAGTCTAATACCACCCTCTACTTGAAAACTATTATTGCGTTGATCGTTTTGGTTGTTTATCTGCATACCGAAGTTGCCGATGATTGCCATTCTCTCGGTAAGTAGCACCCCCATGCCAAGGGCAAAGGATGTGTTTATTCCAGTCTTGTAATCCTCTTGTTTGATTTGGCTAATATCCAGACCAGTTATCTGAGGGTTTATGAATAATCTTCCATGATCTCTCACCTGCCCTATTAGCAAAGAGCTGATAGAGCATATAAAGAGCAGTGATAAGGTTAGGATATATCTCATATTACCATGTTTTGCGGTGGCCAGCGTTGCGCTTGTCTCTTTTGTATCTCTCTTTCTTCTCTCTAGCACGAAGCACGTAGTGAAGTGCCACGATGATAACAATAGTTGCAGAGATAGTGCCCCAATACTCTAGATGGTTCTGCTTCTCAAGATATTCAGGAAGTGTGAAGTAGGATAGGCCAGCCAGATATATAAGTAGCAATATAGGTAGAAGTAGGGATTTTCTTAGTTTGCGCATCACTTGTGTTTTGGAAAAATAGTTACAACTTATCTAATTTTAAAATAGAGAGTCTCGATTTTATAGGAGCAAATGTAATCAATTTTTATTTTTTTCTACCTTTGTCCAATAAGGAAGTTATTAAAGATAAATTCGACACAATGAATAGAATGGAGTGGAGCCGCCTACTGTCGGCACAACGTTTTGGCCTCGAGGGGTGGAGTGGTGATCAAAAACATGACCGCACAGAGTTTCAGCGCGATTATGATAGATTGATCTTCTCAGCTCCTTTTCGTAGGTTGCAAAATAAGACGCAGGTGTTTCCATTGCCTGGCAGTGTGTTTGTACACAATAGATTGACGCATAGCTTAGAGGTGGCTTGTGTTGGTCGCTCATTGGGTGATATTGTAGCGCGAGGAATAAAGGATAAGTATGATAAGAAATCACCATGGTATAAGCTCTTTTATGAGTGTGGCAATATAGTTTCAGCTGCTTGTTTGGCTCATGACCTAGGTAATCCTCCCTTTGGCCACTCTGGAGAGAAGGCTATAAACGCCTTTTTCGTTGAGGGTAAGGGTAATGATCTGAGGTCTCATATGAGTGATAGTGAGTGGCAGGATCTTATCAACTTTGAGGGTAATGCCAATGCATTTAGGCTTCTTACTCATCAATTTCAAGGTAGGCGTAAGGGAGGTTTTGCTCTAACGTACTCGACACTAGCCTCTATAGTTAAGTATCCCTACGAGTCATCTTTGGCTGGAGGTAAAGGAAAGTTCGGTTTTCTTCAGTCAGAAGTGGGTGATTTTTGTTATATTGCTGAGCAGTTGGGTATGATTCGCTTAGAGGAGTCACCTATAAGATATGCACGTCACCCGCTTGTATATCTTGTTGAGGCTGCTGATGATATATGTTATCAGATAATGGATATTGAGGATTCGCATAAATTGAAGATATTGACAACAGAGGAGACAAAAGAGATACTACTCTCATACTTTGACTCACCAAGACTTGATTCGATAAAAAAGGCACTCACTTATCTTGATGATGTGAATGAGCAGGTTGCTTATTTGAGATCATCAGTCATTGGTAAACTCATAGAGCAGTGTGCAAAGGTGTTTATTGAGAATGAGGAGGCTCTGCTTTGTGGTCAGTTCAAGGGTCCTTTGATAAAGCATATAGATGATACTCAGAGGGTGGCTTATGAACTTTGTACAAAGGTGGCCTTTAAGAGGATCTATGCATCTAAGGAGGTACTAGATGTGGAGGTTGCTGGTTATCAGATTATAGCGACTCTCTTGGAGAGGCTTATCGAAGCTGTTCTAAATCCAGAAAAGGCTTATTCAAAGTTGCTTCTCAATCGTGTTCCTTCTCAATATGAGGTAAATGCACCAACGGTTTATGGCCGAGTTGTCGCTGTTCTTGACTATATCTCTGGTATGACCGATGTATATGCACTTGATCTCTATCGCAAGATAAATGGGATGAGTCTCCCGGCACTATAAACTCTAACTTAAAAACATGAAGATATGAAAAAGTTGTTCCTAGCAACTCTTATGATATTTATTATTCAGCTGTTACCAGCTGAAGTTTATCGTATTGAGACAATCCCAAATATCCAGCTCAAGGACTCGACGCAGTTTGTCTCTAATCCAGATAATATTATATCGAGCTCAGCTGTAGCCACTATCAATAGAGAGCTGCAAAAGGTTCGTCAAGTGACTACGGCCGAGGTTGCCGTTGTGCTTGTTGGGTCTATTGGACAGAATGATATTAAGCAGTTTGCCACTGAGCTATTTGCTCATTGGGGTATAGGCAAGCGTGATCGTGACAATGGTCTTCTTATACTCTTTGTTTCTGATCAAAAGAAGATAACTTTCGAAACGGGTTATGGTATTGAGGGTATTCTTCCCGATGCTATTTGCAAGAGAATACAGACTGTCGATATGTTACCGCATTTCCGCAGAGGTGATATTGATCAGGGTATGGTTGCGGGTGTTACAAAGACTGCAAACTATCTTCTTGATGAGGATGTGAGGGCTGAGATAAAATCACAGATGGGAACAACAATTGTGGATCAGGCAAAGAGTGCCATCCCTTGGTATATGGTTATCTCCTTTGGTGTAGCCATCTTCTTTGCTATATCTATCTTCTTTAGTCTTAATTCAAAGAGTGATAGATATGACAAGTATCGTAATATTGTTGGTTATAAAGTGCCAGTGATAATCTTTACTGTACTATTTCCAGCATTGATGATCTTCGTGCTTCTATTCTTCCTTTGGAAAAAGAAGAGTCTTCGTAATGGTAAGCATAAGTGCGACAAGTGTGGAGCGTCAATGAGTAAGCTTAGTGAAGAGGATGATGACTTCCACCTTACTGAGGCGGAGAGAATAGAGGAGAGGATTCAGTCGGTGGACTATGACGTTTGGGTTTGTAGTGGCTGCTCGAATAAGAAGATATATAAGTTTGATAGTGCATATAGCAAATATCGTAAATGTCCACAATGTAAAGCTAAGACTTTTGCATTGAGCAGTGATAGAGTCTTGCGCACTCCAACTCCTCTTTATGAGGGCTCAGGGCAGAGGGAGTACTTCTGTCAGCACTGTCAGCATAAGTTAGTGGAGCCATATACATTACCAAGGATAGTTGTTCTTCCTCCTCCAGGTGGTCGACGCGGTGGCGGAGGCTTCGGTGGTGGAATGGGAGGCTTCGGTGGCGGCGGCTTTGGTGGCGGGCGCTCAGGTGGTGGTGGTGCCACAAGTGGATGGTAGTACTTCTATTAATTAGAAAGATAAATTGATGAAGCAAAAACTGACAATAATAAAAGTTGGAGGCAAGATTGTTGAGCAGAAGGAGTCTCTTGAGGCTCTTCTCTCTCAATTTGCTGATGTTGAGGGGTTGAAGATGCTAGTTCATGGTGGCGGTAGGTCTGCCACAAAGATAGCCTCTCAAATGGGTATCGAGAGTAAGATGGTTGATGGAAGGCGTATCACCGATGGTGATATGCTTGAGGTTGTAACTATGGTTTATGGTGGTTTGGTAAACAAGAGTATTGTTTCTGCTCTTCAAGCAAGGGGGATTAACTCTCTTGGTTTAACTGGTGCCGACTTGAATATAGTACAGTCCGAGAGACGCAAGGCATCTACTATTGACTATGGTTTTGTTGGAGATGTGCAAAGGGTTGATGGTCGCATATTGGCTTCTCTCATTGGTCAGGGTATTGTCCCTGTCATAGCACCCCTTACACACGATGGTCAGGGTCAGATGCTAAATACAAATGCAGATACTATAGCTGGTGAGTTGGCAAAAGCTCTTGCAGAACAGTTCGACGTAACACTCGTTTACTGCTTTGAGAGAGCAGGAGTGTTACGCGATGAGAGTGATGATAATAGTGTTATATTGACTATTAAGCCTAGTGACTTTGATAAGCTAAAGGAGGATGGTACAATACAAGGAGGTATGATACCAAAGCTTGAGAATGCTTTTCAGGCTATTAGTTCAGGAGTATCCAGAGTAGTGATTACTAACTCTTCCGATCTATTGGCAAAGAGAGGTACAACTATTGAGCCATAGAGCACCTGCCACTAAACTTAGCATCAGGCTCAACGGCTAGTTGCTGCGTAATTATGTCGCCTTCAATTACTCCTGTAGAACGTATTGTGAGTATCTCTTTTATAGAAACATTACCAACAATACGCCCCATAATATCAGCAGTTACAGCTTCAATGTTGCCAGTAACAGTGGCTTGTGGCCCAATAACAACCTTTCCGCTACAGATGATGTTGCCAGTCATAGTGCCATCTATACGAATATCCTCGTCAGCACATATATTACCCTCAATAGTTGTACCCACGGCAAAAGCATTGTGGGGAAGACCAACGGTTTTCTCTTCTCTTTTAAACATAAAAATCAGTGTTATATTAGGCAAATATACTCCTTTTGTAGATAAATGTTTTAAGTTTATACCTAATTTTGGAACCTATAACGCTAATAGTATACTAAATGAAAAGTTGGATAGAACTAGATGAGATGGAGTTTTTTGCCTATCATGGCGTATTCGAACAGGAGGCTCTTGTTGGTAATCGCTTTCGTGTTTGGCTTAAGATTTCTCTAAATATAGATAAGGCAATAGAGACCGACCATATTGATAGCACAGTTAGCTATGCTGATATATATGAGGTTGTAAGGAAGCAGCTCACTATTAGAGCTAATCTGCTAGAACATTTGGCAGGACGAGTTGTTAATCAACTATATAAAGAGTTTCAATCACTCGAGGAGATAGAGATAAAGTTGGCAAAGGTTAACCCTCCAGGTTGTGGGGATATTAAGAGTGCTGCGGTATGTATATTGAGCACTCGCGAAGATTTTGCTAATAAGTAATTAATGAACAACCCTATTTAAAATAATGAAAAGAATAGCTACTGCTCTAACACTATTAGTCACTCTCTCAGCTTCTGCTCAGACACTAGACTTAATAAAGATGTCTGCTGCTAAGAATAACGATATGGGTCTGAGTTACTACCTACCCAAAACAGCAATATATGTAGATATAGAGCTTACAAAGACTACCACAAAGGCAGCACCATACTCAAGATATGCTGAACGTTTTCTTGGTATAACAGATGTTGCAAATCAAGACCAGACCATCTATACTATGGATAAGGTCTCACTTGCTGCATACCCAGAGGTGGATAAGAGTGAGGGTTACCTCATGCAGTTTAAGTCTGCAACTACACCATTCATCTATCTTACTCCAGAAGGGGTTATATGCTCGGTGAATGAGACGCCAAAGTCTGAGGAGTTTGCGCAAGCACAACCAAAACCAGTATCACAGCCTTTGGTTATAACTCCATTTGCTTCGAGTAATAGTAACATCCTCTCAGAGGAGTTTCACTTATCAGGCTCAACAGCTAAGATGGCAGAGATAGTTGCCAAGCAGATCTATAGATTGCGTGAGTCGCGCCAAGATTTTCTTACTGGGCAGGCAGACAATATGCCAACCGATGGAGAGGCTCTAAAGTTCCTTCTTTCTCAGCTTGAAGAGCAGGAGAGAGTTTTGCTATCTCAGTTTGTCGGGAACCAGCAGGTGGAGAAGGTTTACCAACGTGTTAAGGTCGATCCATCAGATTTGCTAAATAGTCAGATCATCTTCCGCTTCTCTAAATATTTTGGTGTGGTTGATAAGGATGATCTAAGTGGTGCTCCTATCTTCCTAGATATGAATATTACCGATCAGAAGAGTCTTGAACTAGCAGATCCTAAAGAGAAGAAGAAAGAGCAGCCTGCTATATATTACAATATCCCAGGTAAAGCATCAATCTCATTGAGGACAGCCGATAGAACTCTTGTGTCTGGTGAGTTTCTTATTACTCAGTTTGGTGTTAAAGGTATGTTGCCATCTGTTTTATTTGAAAACAAGAAGTCAACAACACGTGTGATCTTTGATGCACAATCAGGTGCAATAAGACAGCTTCTTCAGTAGTAAATAACCTAATAAAACATCACAGTTATGTCAAAGAGATTATATAGATCAAATAACCGTATGGTTGCAGGTGTATTGGGTGGCATTGCCGAGTATTTGGATGTAGACCCTACGGTTATTCGTCTGGCGTATGTATTCCTTACAATCTTTACGGCAGGTTTCCCAGGTTTCTTCGCCTACATTGTAGCTGCATTGATTGTTCCTGCGAAACAGCCGTAACTAATGGATTTTAAACTTGTATCTAACTACAAACCAACAGGTGATCAGCCAGAGGCGATCAGCCAGTTGGTTAGTGGGATAGAGAGTGGTGTGGATTTTCAGACACTACTAGGTGTGACAGGATCAGGAAAGACCTTCACAGTAGCCAATCTTATTGAGAAGATTCAACGACCAACGCTGGTGTTGAGTCACAATAAGACATTGGCTGCTCAGCTTTACGGCGAGTTCAAAAGCTTCTTCCCTGATAATGCAGTAGAGTATTTTGTATCCTACTATGACTACTATCAGCCAGAGGCCTACTTGCCAACTACTGATACATACATAGAGAAGGATCTTGCAATAAATAAAGAGATTGAGAAGTTGAGGCTATCCACCACTGCATCACTCCTTTCGGGGCGACGTGATGTGTTGGTGGTCTCTTCTGTTTCTTGTCTCTACGGTATTGGTAACCCAGAGGATTTTCAAGCTACAGCAGTAGAGATAAGGGTGGGTCAGGAGATTGGACGTAATGTCTTTCTTCGAGGTCTGGTTGCTGGTCTCTACTCTCGTAATGATATTGATCTTACCAATGGGCAGTTTAGGGTTAAGGGTGATACAGTTGATATATATCTTGCTTACGCAGAGTTGATTCTTCGTATCATCTTCTGGGGTGACGAGATTGAGTCCATTCAGACTGTTGACCCTATAAGTGGAGTCTCCATAGAGAAGTTCTCTAACTATAGAATATTTGCGGCAAACATCTTTGTTACAACGCAAGAGAGGATAAATAGTGCAGTATCACAGATTGATGTTGATTTGGGACTGCAAGTGGAGCGTTTTCGTGCTGAGGGTAAACCCTATGAGGCCAAACGTCTTTATGAGAGGGTTAGCTACGATCTAGAGATGATCAGAGAGGTGGGGTACTGTTCTGGTATTGAGAACTACTCAAGATACTTTGATGGTCGTGCTGCTGGTACTCGCCCTTTCTGTCTGTTGGACTATTTCCCAAAAGATTTTATTACGGTCATAGATGAGAGCCACGTGACTATACCACAGATTCGTGCTATGTACGGAGGTGATGCATCAAGGAAGACAAACCTTGTTGAGTATGGTTTTAGGCTACCATCTGCCATTGATAATAGACCTCTTAAGTTTGAGGAGTTTGAGTCATTAACTCCAAGTGTGTTATATGTAAGTGCTACTCCAGCGGACTATGAGTTGATCAAATCTGAAGGTGTAGTTGTGGAGCAGGTAATACGCCCCACTGGTCTTTTGGATCCTATCATAGAGGTAAGGCCAAGCTTGAATCAGATTGATGATCTAATGGAGGAGATAAGGATTACTGTGGAGCGTGATGAGCGTGTCTTGGTGACCACTCTTACTAAAAGGATGGCTGAGGAGCTTAATCAATATCTCAATAGATACGACTTCAAGTGTAACTATATACACTCCGATGTAGATACTCTCGATAGGATAAAGATTATGGAGGAGCTTCGCAATGGTACTTATGATGTTCTTATTGGTGTAAACCTCCTTCGTGAAGGTCTTGATCTTCCTGAGGTTTCACTTGTGGCAATCATAGATGCCGACAAGGAGGGCTTTCTTAGGTCTCACCGCTCACTTACTCAGACAGCCGGACGTGCAGCTCGTAACCTAAATGGTCGGGTGATAATGTATGCTGATAAGATTACAGATAGTATGCAAAAGACTATTGATGAGACTCTACGTCGTCGTGAGAAGCAGTTGGCCTACAACGAGGCAAACGGCATCACTCCACAAGCTCTGAATAAGTCTCGCACTTCCATCTTTGGCTCGCAATCTAAGAGTGAATCTACATCTAATGCATACATAGAGAGTGAAGAGGTAAGTATAGCAGCCGACCCTGTTGTTAGCTATATGTCCATACCTCAATTAGAGAAATCGGTAGAGGCTACACGTCGCAAGATGCTTGATGCCTCTAAGAAACTAGAGTTTATTGAGGCAGCTCAATATAGAAATGAGTTAATAAGGTTGGAGGAGCTTCTTAAATCGAAAAAAAATCAGACTCGCTGATCTTCTCATTTAAAGGAGTTTACTCTATTTGTGGCTCTTTGGAGCTAAATAGAACTGTAAAAAAGCAACTGTAAAGTTTGCGTATTACAAAATAAGTCGTACCTTTGCAATGCATTTGAGGGTAATCACTCACTAATGCAATGACAATCGACTGGAGAGATGGCAGAGTGGTCGAATGCGGCGGTCTTGAAAACCGTTGTACTGCAAGGTACCGGGGGTTCGAATCCCTCTCTCTCCGCAAA
>JBOFEN010000108.1:0-24508 GCA_051648105.1 Bacteroidales bacterium | reverse complement strand
GGTTCATAATGTGAATTTGTTGACAGTAATAGCTAGCGAATCGTATGATACTTTTGCACGTGCTATTCAAAGTGAGATGGCTGAGGTGATTGCTGACCGTCCGCTAAAGGTTACTCTGGCGTTGTTTGAAAATAAGATTATCCAGAACTACAATGGTGAAGAACAAACCATTGATAACGATACAGCTCAATTGATATTTGAAGGTCTTATAGAGGATGGGTATGTAAAAGGTGGTGTACTGACGGATAAGTTCTATGAGGATAAAAAGAGTGGCAATGTGCGAGTGGCTGAGATCGTTGGTGATTGCAAGGAGTCAGTGGTTGCAATCTTGGATACTATCTATAATCCTAAAACAATGGAGCCAGAGAATGCTCGCAGTAATAATGTGGAGCTTCGACTAGACAAGAATAAGTTTGAGCGTAAGGAGTTTCAGGAGCTTTGGAAGCGCATCAATATAAAAACGGCTTATGTGGTTGACTTCGAGACTGATGAGTTGGTTATGAAGGCGGTAGATAAGCTAAATGCCCATCTTCATGTATCGAAGATCTACTATAAGGTTCAGTCTGGCACGATGAATAAGATCAAATCGAAAGAGAGTCTTACAAAAGGGGAGGCCTTTAAAGAGAGTGATTCTCGTATGGTTGCTGTGGATATCTCATCAAGCACTAGTGTCAAATATGATTTGATTGGTAAGATGGTGGAGGAGACTGAATTGACTAGAAATACTATAGTAAAGATTTTGACAGGAATTACTCCATCTTGTTTTGAACAGTTTAAGTACAATCCTGAAGAGTTTATCCTAAAAGCTTCGAAGCTTATTAATGATGAGAAGGCTACTGTGATCATACAGCACATTAGTTATAATAAGCTGAATGAGACCTTCGGTACTGATATCTTTACTGAACCAACAATGAAGGGCAAGCTTGGAGTTAATGCTATGCAAGCAGAGAAGCATCTTTATGATTATCTGATCTTTGACTCTGCTAACACGGAGAGACCTTTTGCAGAGAAGTTAGAGTCTAGCTCTGAGGTTGCTGTATATGTGAAACTTCCTCGTGGATTCTATATCAATACGCCTGTTGGTAAATATAATCCAGATTGGGCTATTGCTTTTGAGAATGGTTCAGTCAAGAGTGTCTATTTTGTTGCTGAAACCAAAGGTTCTATGTCAACAATGGACTTACGCTTGGTTGAGGATGCTAAGATTCATTGTGCTCGTGAGCACTTTAAGGCATTGAGTACAGAGAGAATAAAATATGATGTTGTGAACACCTATGATGAACTAATGAAATTAGTTGCAGGGTAAGTAGCATCATATATTACTTAGTAAAATCCATAAAAAGTATTTTTGATGATGATATAAGGGGTTGAATCTTAGTTTAGATTCAACCCCTTATTGTTGATAATGAACACTTTTACTTGATAGCAGTAATTTAGTATATTTGTCATATTATCAACACACAAAAACAACTACATATCTAATGAGCAGACTAGACGACCTATACAAAGCCATGGAAACCTTACGCAAAGAGGGTCTCCCTGTAAATGAAGAACTTGAGAAGAAGGCAAGCGAAATTGAGGAGGAGATAATCAAGAAGGAGATTCTTCCGATATTAACCAAGAATATTGAACCCGCTCTACATCCCGTACAAAGAGAGTTGGTCTTAGTGGTAGATTATGTGCCTGGACAGCCACTTAGCGTACACTTAAGCCGTAAACGCAACTTTACTGCTGATATCCCAGATGCTAAAGAGATTGTAATCGATCCAGAGGTTACACATCGAGAACAAGGCAGCAATGTTGATGGTGAATCTAAAATATACCGTGGCCCCAAAAGAGATATGGCAGTATTCTTTCCTGATGGTACCATTATTGCAGAGAATACAGCTGCGGAGCCACTATTCAAAACTGTTAAGAAGATAGGTGTAGCTGAGGTTCGTCAGGTGGTAGAAGATAATAACCTTAAGTTCTCCAAGGTACCAGTAATCTCTAATCGTAGAGATGCCAAATATGGAAGAAGTCAAAAGAATATAGGTGATGGTTGGCTGCTAATAACTCATAGCAATAACCCAATGAAGAAAAGCTTCATCGAAAAGGTTTCTCAAGTACTTAATTTAGGAATTAAGGTAACACTTAATCAATAGAAATAAGCTTATCTTTGGAGCAAGGTGCAAACGAAGAACATCGAGCTATGCTGGTAGAACGAAACCTAGCTGGTAAAGAGATCTTCAATATGGCGCGTCAAGAGCTGATGTGGTAACTGCCACTGCTAAGATAGAACCGTTATATACCGTACTGCGTGATAGCGGTATGAGTAACGATAGCACTGCCACCAACTTCGAGCAATTGTTTAAAACCTATTCGCCCAATACCACGACAAAGGTGTTGTAAGAGAGATTAAAATAGCGATACTGCAAAGTCAATATAATGCTGTCAAGATAATAAATCGTGAGCAGCTATCTCTTTACTACTCCATTGGGAAGTATGTGTCGATTCATTCACGTACTGGATATTGGGGACAAGGTTCAATAGAGGCAATAAGTAGTCAGCTGCAAAAAGAGTTACCTGGGCTGCGTGGATTTTCGGCTACAAGTATTAAGAAAATGCGTCAGTTTTATGAAGCATGGTGTAGTACAATTAGCAATACGACCGCCACGGCGGTCGATAATAAACCCTTTATTGGCGCAAGGCTGTGCCTTGTGACTAACAATTTAGGTGGTTTCTAACCACCTGTTGTTTGAAAAACAACATCTTAATACGGAGAAGAGGCTTTCTTGCTGAAAGCTGTCAGGTGAAACCTGACGAATAGTAGGTCCAAGGCACAGCCTTGAACCAGAAGAACAAGCATTCAATGGCGCAAGGCTGTGCCTTGTGACTACACATTTGGGTGGTTTCTAACCACCTGTTGTTTGAAAAACAACATCTTAATACGAAGAAGAGGCTTTCTTGCTGAAAGCTGTCAGGTGAAACCTGACAAATAGTAGGTCCAAGGCACAGCCTTGAACCAGAAGAACAAGCATTCAATGGCGCAAGGCTGTGCCTTGTGACTAACAATTTAGGTGGTTTCTAACCACCTGTTGTTTGAAAAACAACATCTTAATACGAAGAAGAGGCTTTCTTGCTGAAAGCTGTCAGGTGAAACCTGACGAATAGTAGGTCCAAGGCACAGCCTTGAACCAGAAAGGCTAATTTTGAAGCAAGCTGGTGCTTCAATGGCGCAAGGCTGTGCCTTGTGCCTACCCATTTCGGTGGTTTTCAACCACTTGTTGTTTGAAAAACAACATCTTAATGCGGAGAAGGGGTTAGTTTGCCTTCGGCTGTCAGGTACAACCTGACAAATAGTAGGTCCAAGGCGCAGCCTTGAACCAGAAGATGAGCACAGCCTTGAACCAGAAGTGAGCACAGATTTGAACCATAAAGAACAATCAATTTTGAACTATAAAACATAATACCATGAGCCGAAAGTATAAATTCAACAATTCGGAAGGAATCTATTTTGTCTCCTTCGCTACTGTCAATTGGATTGACGTATTTACAAGAAGAGAATATAAAGATATCATAGTTGATAGTCTGAATTATTGTATTGAACACAAAGGACTAATTGTATATTCATGGGTTATCATGAGTAATCATGTACATTTGGTTATTGAAAGCAAGAATAATGCTCTTAATGATATTCTTAGAGATCTAAAGCGTCATACAGCCAAATCAATATTAAATGCTATTCAAGATAATCCTCAAGAGAGCCGAAAAGATTGGATGATATGGCTGTTTCAAAGAAGTGGAAGTAAGAACTCAAACAATGAGAAATTTCAGTTCTGGCAACAGCATAATCAGCCTATTGAGCTAAGTTGTGACTCTTCTGCTATTGATTCAACAATTGATTATATTCATGACAATCCAGTTAAAGCAGGTTTTGTTGACGATCCTATATATTATCCGTATAGCAGTGCAATAGATTTCGCTGGTGGTAAAGGTAAGGTCAATATCTCCCCTTGCTGATTATTCTTCAATGGCGCAAGGCTGTGCCTTGTGACTAACAATTAGGTGGTTCGAAACCACCTGTTGTTTGAAAAACAACTTCTTAATGCAGAGAAGAGGCTTTCTGGCTGAAAGCTGTCAGGTGAAACCTGACAAATGGTAGGTCCAAGGCGCAGCCTTGAACCATGAATAAAACAAGTCCTTTGGCCTCTTCAATGGCGCAAGGCTGTGCCTTGTGACTAGCCATTTAGGTGGTTTCCAACCACCTGTTGTTTGAAAAACAACTTCTTAATACGAAGAAGAGGCTTTCTGGCTGAAAGCTGTCAGGTACAACCTGACAAATGGTAGGTCCAAGGCGCAGCCTTGAACCAAAAGATGAGCACAGGCTTGAACTCTTTCAATGGCGCAAGGCTGTGCCTTGTGACTAGCCATTTAGGTGGTTTTAAACCACCTGTTGTTTGAAAAACAACTTCTTAATGCGGAGAAGAGGCTTTCTGGCTGAAAGCTGTCAGGTGAAACCTGACAAATGGTAGGTCCAAGGCGCAGCCTTGAACCAAAAGATGAGCACAGCCTTGAACTCTTTCAATGGCGCAAGGCTGTGCCTTGTGACTAACAATTAGGTGGTTCGAAACCACCTGTTGTTTGAAAAACAACTTCTTAATGCGGAGAAGAGGCTTTCTGGCTGAAAGCTGTCAGGTGAAACCTGACAAATGGTAGGTCCAAGGCGCAGCCTTGAACCAAAAAATGAGCGCAGCCTTGAGCCAAAACCACTACCCTCTTTACACTTACCCTATAAAACAAAATAAATCGAAGAGTATATATGGCAAATACCATATATACTCTTCGATTTTTATATTATGTGATCTTAACACATTGACTATTCAACATACAGAACAAGCCCCTTAAGATATTCACCTTCTGGGTGATATATATTTACAGGGTGATCAGCAGGCTGAGTCAATTGATTAATAATTCTCACTCTACGACCAGACTGAGCTGCAGCACTAAAGACAGCAAGTCTGAAATTCTCTTTACTAACCACTTGCGAACAAGAGAAAGTAAAGATTATACCTCCAGACTTAATCTTTCTAAAGGCCTTCGCATTCAATTTCTGATAACCTTGAAGAGCGTTACGAAGAACGTTCTTATGTTTTGCGAATGCCGGAGGATCAAGAATGATTAGATCATAAGCGCCCTCTTCCATATTATCCAAGAACTTAAACGCATCTACAGCAAAAGCCTCATGACGCTTATCTCCTGGATAGTTAAGCTCAACATTCTTGTTTGTTAGATCAATTGCCTTACCAGAACTATCCACAGAGTGAACAAGCTCCGCACCACCACGCATTGCGTAGAAAGAGAAACCTCCAGTGTAGCAGAACATATTCAACACACGCTTACCTTTTGAGTAGCGCTCCAAAAGCGAGCGGTTGTCTCTCTGATCAACAAAGAATCCCGTCTTTTGACCCTTAAGCCAATCTGCGTGAAACTTTAGCCCATTCTCAGTTGCAATAGTCGATGCTCCACCTCCATAGATGTAGCCATCAACAGCTCCTAGATCAGCCTTGAATGGAAGTGTAGACTCTGATTTGTAGTAGACATTCTGCAACTCTTCACCCATAACCGAACGAAGAGCCTCCATAATATCCATACGAGCAACGTGCATACCTGGCGAGTGAGCTTGAATAACAGCAGTACCAGCATATACATCAACGATCAATCCAGGGAGGTTATCACCCTCACCATGTATCAATCTATAAGCATTATTATTATCCCCATCAACAAGACCAAGCTTGCAACGAAGATCAAATGCCATTGTGATACGCTTTATCCAGAATGCTGCATCGATAGGCTCATTCTCAAATGTCAGTACGCGAACAGCGATACTACCAATTTGAGAGTGACCAATAGCAATGAAGTCATTATTTGAAGTTCTCACCTCAACTACATCACCCTCCTCTACTCCTTCGTCTACACGTGCAATAGCACCAGAGAATATCCAAGGATGGAATCTCTTAAGAGACTCCTCCTTACCTGGTTTTAGATAAATTACTTTATATGACATAGTACGAATTAGCAGTTACAACCACTGCCACAACCGTGCTCTTCACCCTCTTCGTCTGAACAACCACAGCTGCTGCATCCACCGCCGCAACCATTACCCTGAGGCATGATCTCTTCAGCTGTAGCATCGCGAACCTCAATAACTTCACCGATGAAGTGAAGATCTTCGCCTGCAAGTGGGTGGTTGAAGTCAAGAGATACAGTATCTTCTTTAACCTCTACAACTTGTGCGTTATATCTCTCACCATCAGCACCCATCATAGGGATGATATTGCCTGGTACGATAACCTCTTCGTCAAATTTGCCTTCAACAACAAACATATCTTTTGGAAGATCCATGATATGCTCTTCGTCGTACTCACCATAAGCTTCATCAGCAGGGATAACGAAATCAAAAGAACTACCAAGTTCTAGACCAGCAAGTTTAGACTCGAATGAATCCAACATCTGACCAAGACCATAAACGAAAGTCAATGGCACTTCAGTAGTTGCTTTTTCCATCAACTCTTGATCTTCTCCTACTTTTAGCTCGTAAGTACAAGCAACGAATTTTCCAGCTGTAATTTTCATATCAATATTATTAGTTTGATAAGTTATAAACTCTATTATACGAAGGCTTTTCTACCTTCCTCAATACAAAAGTAAAAAAAAAGGAGAGAGATACCTACATTATTTTAGATTGTTAGCAAATAAGCTATGACAAGATGAGAAAAAAAGAGGGGAAACCTACCTGGTCTCCCCCTTATCTTTAACTACTTAAAGTCATAAATCAACTTGCCAACATATTGCCCTTTACTACCAGCTTGAGTTACCACAACCGGCTCACCCTCTGCGTTAGTCAACTCAAGAGCCTTCTCTAGATAAGTATGAGAGTGCCCTCCAACAACTAAATCAATAGATTTAGACTGTTTAGCAAAATCTAGATCCGAAGGAGATCCCTCATAATTATGACCAATATGCGAGAGGCAAATAATCATAGAACAACCTTTACTTTCGCGCAACATTGTAGCGCATCTCTCAACAGATTCATAAGGATCATTATACTTAATGCCATTCACATTATTAGGAGCGATAAGCCCTTTTGGATTTATGCTCATAGCAACAATACCCACTCTCTGTCCTGCAATCTCCTTAATCACATAAGGCTTGATAATTTGCTCTAGTGGAGTATTTGCAAAATCATAGTTTGAGCACACCACATCAAATTTAGCATCGCGCAATGCATTAGCTAAAAACTCAACTCCATTATCAAACTCATGATTACCTAGAGTCACGACATCATAACCAAGCAAGTTCATAGCCCTAACCTCTAGCTCACCATTGAAGAAGTTAAAATATGGAGTACCTTGAAAAAAGTCACCAGCATCAAGAAGAAGAAGATTTGGATACTCCTCTCTTAGCTCCTTTACAACGGTAGCTCTCCTTGCCAATCCAGCCATACCACTTCTTTCACCTGCATTCTCACCAAAAGGCTCAATCTGACTATGAGTATCGTTAGTATGTATTATTGCCAATTTGCTTTCATTCTGTGCTGATAGAGCAAAACTAACTATTGCAACTATCGATAGTATAAAATATCTTCTCATTATATTAATAGCAATTTATTTAGGTTGTTCAATTCGATGATAGTATGATAATATAATGTCTCTAAGCAAAACACCAGTATCTTTTCTTGAGACAGCTCTTGCTAGAGCACCTGATCTATCATTGCCATCAGCAAGATAATCTATAGTTGCAATTCGATAAACTGATGAATCATTAAGATTCTCAATATTACCAATAGCCAATCTCTTATTATCATTCATCTCTCTGATGATCTCTTTAACATCACACCCTTTAAGCTCAACTATTGTCAGCTCATTCTCAAATGGGAAAATACTAAAGATATCACCTACTGTAACATCTCCCTTGTAAAGAGGGCTACGCAGACCACCAAGATTAACCATTGCGGCATCAACTCTCTTAGATATCATAAACTCTGCCTCAATCTTCATTACTTTAAGCACAAACTGAGGAAGATCGCTATCTGGTGTTGTCGTAGTCATTGTCTTTGCCGAACTACCTATCACCACATTCATCTCACTCTCCATAGCATCCTTATATGGCTTAATCAAAGCCAACATTGAGCTATCTTGAGCAATGTCACTACTCACGACTATCATTTCAGACTCTTGCGCATTAAACTGAGGTACACCCCTACCGACACTACATGAGGAAGCACCAATTATTAATGCCAATAATGGAAAACTAATAACAGATTTTCTATTCATAATATTCTAATAATGTATTATTCTTTCTAATCACATAACTATTCAACGGTGCAAAGATAGGAATATCACATTAACATTTGAGGTTTTTTTTACCAAAATAGAAAAATTACCCCTCCAAAATTTGCAGATTAAAAAATAAACCCTACCTTTGCACTCACAATCAGGGATGGTCTCGTAGCTCAGCTGGATAGAGCAACAGCCTTCTAAGCTGTGGGTCACAGGTTCGAATCCTGTCGGGATCACAATATCATTCCAAAAAGCTTTTAACACTAAGGTGTTAAAAGCTTTTTTTGTTTTCATACCATACCTCCGTCCAATGCAGATAAAAATATTACCTAAATCACAATATTTTCATATAGTCATCTCAACAAAACGATAGAGAACCCTAACACAATCAAATTACACTTTACTATTATAAACAACAAACAATCTCCATATGATCATCAAAGTAGAAAAAAATTAGAAGTTAATAAAAATTCCAGTGGAGAGATAAACAAACAAATACGCACCATTGAACTACTCTAAAATTTAATTTTCTTATCTTAGACTTAGCAGGAAACAAATAGCCAGATTAAATAAATCACTATAAATAAAACTGCAAAACACCCTCACAGAGTCTTAGTTTTAGCGGCTTCTATCTACACCAATGGATTTTATCTTAAAATACCGACTGATATTATCGCTTCTCACTCACAACAACAACCTCTACTCAACTCTCTTGCTTATTTATGTAAACAACAGATGTATCAAATGTCAATATGAGAAAAAATACTTTTTTCTCATATTGACATTTGAATTTCGATAGTGTAATATACTTTTCACAATACCCGTTATGCATTGCCACTAAACCTCCCTCCATAAATAATGGATATAAATAACCAGAAGAGTCTCGTATAAGCGACACCCTTGTACTGCTTATACGAGACCCTCTATTGATTATACACCCTCATTTGAATATACAAAGAGAGTAGATCTATTATTAAATAGAGCTCACTACTCTATTATGTAGTTAACAGGTGACTTCACACATCTAATTGAGACACTCTTCTTTCCAGAATGAGCCTGCATATAGAAGTTATTACGACTATTATTGAATCCAGCTTGATCTTTCTCATCACTCACAGAACCAAAAAGCCAGTACCCAGAGTTTATCACCCCAGGATCAGATTGATAACCTAGACCATGCAAAACCAAAGATTCACCATTCGAGTTTGAGATCCTCATCAAATAAGCATTATCAATTTTCGATCCAAAACTTAGCGTGGAGTTTCGTCTATAACGCTCAACGCTATACCTTTCCCCCTCGACCATATAGTGATTCTGATACTCCTCTCCTGGAGATATACCAAGCAAGTGAACTACAAAGCGACTAACAACACTATGCATATCCTCAACAGTTGGCACCTGATACCCTTTAGGACAATGGGAGCCTGCCTCAATAGAATTAATCGTACTATTACCAAAAGCCTCAGAAAAGCCCAAGTACTCAAGAGTCCCATCTTGATTCTTACCCAAGTTCAATCCTTTAGAATTTGTACCACAATATTGACTACCCGCAAGATCAACGTAAGACTCATCATCGCAGCCCCTAAGATAATCCCAAAGATCAGCTGTATGATCCTCAAACCCTATTTGATCCTCAAACAGCTTAGAGTCCCCTTTCATATTAAATTTACTCCAATAAAGATCACCAAACTTAACTACAGGCAAAGCACTTCTCCTACGCGAGAAGAGATAACTCTCCTGAACACCATCACTATACTCAATAGTGACACTACTCGACTGGCGCTGTCCTTTAGCTTGAATATCATTAGGCTTAAAGCCACCCTCTATATTAAATCTTCCACTCTTTCGCTGCATGATTATCCACTCATACTGCTCATGAGAGTCAGAATTGATAGAATAAGAGGAAACATTATACCCCGATTTTACACGCGCCAATGTCCCGTCAATATATTCATCAAAACTAACATGATTATCCTCAACTTCACAACCATCTTCAAGCAATAGCTCAATACGCGAACCCTCTTGAACAATAACTAATGGCATTTGAGAGTACTCACCACTACCCTTCTCTCCAAAATATAACCTACTCAATCTCGTCGGATCCAATATACCCTTCTGAACAAATCGGATCATATATCTATTATCTAGATAATCCTCACCCTTGAGCTGTACCACATCAAGATCATCCCCTTGGAGTAACATGTGAGACTCCATAGCCACATCCAATACTAATATCAACTCACCATCGCAAGAGGGAACATAAATAGTATCTCTATTATCACTAAACCTTACGTATGATGGAATATTTGACTTTTCAATATCTATTGAATATGCAAATGAATCCGGACTAACCTCAATCACACCACCATTCAGCCAAGGCTCGATAGACAAATCAACAATAACCTTATCGCCATCGCCAGAGAAAAGCCACGTATAAATATACTCACTATCCAAATCATCCGTCACAACATCAGTGAATATCTCATTCGAACCATTCTGAGTGAAATAAAAGCTAAATGTAAGAGAATCCTTAAAAGCCCCCAACTCAACAGCCTCAACTCTATGACCACCCTTAATGATCATATCCTCACCACCGAAAGAGACTCTACTAAAATCACCAATAAACCCATCTATTACACACGAGTCTATAGAGATTTCAAGCCCCTCACTTTTCTGAATCTGAAATCTACCACCCCTCTTTAAAACCTCCTGATTATAGTCATCACTAGAAGCAAAATCATGCTGCGAACAACTACACAATCCAAGGATAGAGGCTATGAATATAAATAAATACTTCATCTCTAATACTTTATTTAATTTATCTGTACCGTTTTCTTTTTTTGGGGGGATCCCCCCAAAAAAAACGAGCACCTTATATTAGTAACGATTTGGATTCTCGCTAGAGTTCAGAATATCTGGACTAGGTATTGGGAAAGTATGAATATTGCTCACATAATACGGAGCAGACAATTCAGCACCCCAAGGCCCATAAGTCATACCACTACTATGACTATAGCCCATACAATGGCCCAACTCATGAAAGATAGTATTTGCTGATGATGTTGGAGTTCTATAATGATTGAGAAATACTCCCTGGTGAAAGCCCAAGGTAGCACCACCACCGAGACCATAAACACCTCCACACAAACCAACTCTAAAATTCTGTCTAGACATCAGCGCAGGAATAATTGTACTAACATCAAGTATATCATCCACGCCACCATTTCCCCAAATCTTTCCCTGAAACTTTGCGAGCTCCTCTGGGTAACCTGGCACAGAGATCATATATCCAATATTTGTCAATATAGCAATCCCCTCTCTAACATGAACTGGACGAATCCCCCTCCAGTTACCAGCAGGTCCACCATTAGGTTGCGTAGGATCCGCACCATAAGTACTGAAATATACATTCCAAGTAGCACGAATCTGCTGCAACATATTCCAATAAGCATCCGCACACTCAATCTCCAAATCCGATTCAAGCAACTCTGCTATCTCATCACTATTCAGATTTATCTTTGCCTTAGATTCCATAATAAAAGTCTGTTTATCAGCAATCTGAGCAAACTCTATCTGAGCATCACAAAGAGCAGGTATTGAGTCATAATAAGCTAGCAAAACCCTCTCGCCATACTTCTGTTTTGACGACCAAATTGAAACCCCCGTTATAGGTCTTACCGAATAAAACCTAGTATGAAGAGACAAACCCTCACCCTTGTTCAACTGCAAAGTCTTGTTAATCTTAAAAGACCTCTGATTAGCATCACAATAGACAGAGTGATGTTCATCATCCTGGAAAATCAACCCCCTATCCTCAAGATCATAATACCCCCTAGTCACATAAAGCACTCCAGAGTTGGCATTTGGATGAGAAGAGAAATTTAAAGAGACCCTCTCCTTCACACCAGCTATATAATTGAGCTCAGACGTTAGATTAAGCTGATACTCCTCCCCCATATGATCTTGAGTAACAACAGCAAATCTCGTAGCCTTAGCCACCCCATCATGCTGTGGCATAATATAAAATGCATTGTTAGAAAGAAACGAAAGCTCACTACTCTGAGCTCTTGCAGCACCCTGATATAGTCCCGAAACAGACATACCAGTATAGAAAAGAGCACCCTGTGGCAACTCCACATTAATACTTCTCATAGAGTTTGTTAGGTATAGAGATGAAGATTGGCGCTCAATATCAACACCTGCCAATACATACCTAAGCTTCACCAACTGAGTCATGGCACTCTCACTCTTCACATCAAAAGAACTTGAAGCATAGTACAACTGATCCTGCAATAACACTGGCACCCTCTGAGAGTCGAAAGAGAACCACGAATCATTAATAGACTCAACAGATTCATTAACACAAAAGCCATCCAACTCTAATGCACTATCATAGGCAAGCACAAAAATAGTATAACTCCCAAGGGGCAACGGCTCTATAACTATCGTATTCTGAGATGGATTATAATCAGACATAATATCCTGAAGAATCACACCACTATTATCCGCTATCTGGTATCTCACCTGAAGTCTATCTAGAGATCTAGCCTTAGATATAGGCTGACCATCAAGCGTTAATTGAATATTAATCTTCTCCCCTAACAACTCCCCAGAGAGATCAGCCTTACACCCTACAAAAACTAAAAGCAGCAACAATATTATCAATTGAAGACCACCACGAAGTGAAAATATTTTTTTCATTATCTATTATTCTACAATAAAGTTAGTTGGAGATTTCACACAACGAATAGTGCGCGTATGCACGCCAGAACCACTTAAATTGCCATACGAGGTTCTATCGTTATTAAAATTAATCACAAAATGAGTAGGCCCAGATGTAGCAATAGGATATACAGATTGATTCAAAGTAATCTCAGTTGGTGAGCTTTGGCTACCAAATCCAAGAAACACCATCGACTCACCAGAATAAAACCTAATGTCAGTAATCTTAAATATATCCACTTTATCAATCTCGACACCATCTACAACTAGAGAATTACGAGTATGACGATGCATCTGGAATCTATTCTTTTCAGAACTAGACGAACTACCCTGATTCGGAGATGCAGGTGAAATAGTAGTCGTATTATACGGATTAGTACTTCCCGAAGCTGGAATAGTCATCCCTCCTCCAGTATAGAAAATATGACCCCACTCCACATTGCTAGGAAGTTTATACCCAGGAGGACAGTGCCTATCAGCTGGACCATTACTAACCTGCCCATCAGGAATAGACGAATACCCCTCATACAGAAGAGACGGAGTCTCACTTGAGGCATCCCTCTTCAAATATAACCCCTGGGTACTTATCCCCCTATACTCAGCACCAACATAGAAAGCAAACTCCTCATCAGAACACTCCTTAAGAAAGTCAAACAACAACTCCCTATCCATATCATTATCAAATCCAATCTGATCCTCATAACTCTTAGAGTTTCCACGCATATTATATTTACTCCAGTAAAGCCCCCCTTGAGTGATAACAGGAATAGACTTGCGAGGGCGAGTCACAACAAACTCCTCATCAACACCATCACCATAAGTAACCCTTACAACACTAGACTGCGATTGCCCCCTAGCCTCAACATCATTAGGTTTAAATGCACCCTCAAGAATATACGAATCCTGCGAGTCCATAACACGCAACCAGTTAAACTGATCATCAAGCGAACGGGTCTCAACAGAAGATATACTCCACGAAGAATTTAGTTTTGCCAATTCACCGTCTACATAGTCATCAAAGTTCACATTACCCCCATTACTAGAGACAGACAATTCCTCAAAACGAGTACGAAAAGGCTCTCTGACCAATACCAAATGCCTATCATACAACTTATCGCCACTCTTAGACTTAACCAAAAGAGTAGTTATTGTCTGCGGCTTGTTAATCTCATTTGATCTTAACGAAAACTTAAACCTATTACCTACATAATTAGCCCTAGTGAGCTCAACAGGCACAATCTCAATATTGCTATTCTCAACCTTTATCTCCGTATCCTCTGGCGACTGCAAAGCCAAGATAAAATCACCACTGAAAGCTGGAGCAATATATATAGTATCCTCACCAGGACTCAAGGACACCCCATTTGGGAACTCACAATTATCTATATCAATCTTCACAACCGCATTCTCACTATTCGCCTCAGAATCATTGCCCACCTCCCAAGGAAGCACCTCAAGATGAGTAAAAACAACAACACCATTACTATTAACACCAATCTCATAACGCTTATTACGCTCAATAACCTTAGGCAAAGTAGCTGTCAAAACACTCTTAACCCCATTGATGCTAACATAAAGATGTACCTTTGAAGCCTCACCTGTAGATTCATATAGATAGGCAATAGTTTGTGGCTCACTACCCAACACAGGCAACTCATCAACCCCCATAGATCGAGACAAATACTTGACCCCATCACAAACAACTTCATTTCCAGGTATAATATAAGCTCTATCAGCCAGATTAGAGATAATACACGAATCCAGTTCAACCGGCAAATGCGTAATCTTTTTCAACTCCAATTTAGCCACCGAGCGAGTCAAACTCATCTCCAAGAGATTATCTGTCAGTGAGCTCAACTTTCTCTGACCAGTATAAAAAAGCGAAGGAAAAGAGCTATTAAAATCCACCGCCGGCGTAACTAACCCACAAAGCTGAGAATAATCACCAATAAACTCACTTGTTGGAAGAGCATAATCTCCGGCCAAAAAAACCAACTTATCAGCATTAGTCTTATCCGTTGCTACCATAAATAAGCCCTCAGCATCAGGCTTCATATTATCCAATCTCTTGCTAAGCAAATCCTGAGTATAAAGTAGCGCCGACACATTATCCAAATCCTCCGAAGAAACAGAAGCACCATTACCTATGCTAAGCTGCATTTGTGATGACACACCACCAACCACACTCTCATCCCTATCCGAACAAGAAGAAACCAGCAAACCACCTACTAGAAGTAAAGCCAATCTTGCTTTCATATATATTATATTGTTATTTGTAATTATTAATTGTACATATACTACACACGAAACACTACTCGATAATGAAATTTGTTGGCGACTTTACGCAACGAATAATTCGAGTTTTCTGGTCATTTTGAGACTGCATAGCCATAGCATTACTCGAGTTTACAACCCCGTAATACAGAATACCATCCGTCTCAACCAAACCCAATACCCAATGACCTGCAGTAAACTTCGACTGCGTCTCTTGATGCCCAAAGCCTGTAAAGACCATCGACTCTCCATTATTTATATCCGTAATCATTATATGAGCAGAATTCATTATAGCCAAACCATCCACAACAACAGAATCCCTATGATATCTCTCCAGACGATAACGACTTCCTCTTTCAGTGTTATAATGATTATTCGCCCCATTCTGCGGCAGATTAAGCTTCACCTGAGTGGCTACTATCTCATTAAACTCACTCTTCGTAGGTATCTGATACCCAGCAGGGCAATGCGAGTCCGCAGGACCACTATTAATATGACCATTTGCAATAGATGAATAATCCCTATACAACAAAGCACCATCATGGTTACTCAAGTACAACCCCTGCGTACTAGTACCCTTATAGCCAGCACCAACATAATACGCATACTCCTCATCCGAGCAACTCTTCATAAAATCCCAAAGACTCTCAACATCCTGATCAAACCCAATCTGATCTTCAAATCGCTTTGAGTCACCACGCATATTATACTTCACCCAATGATGATTACCAACCTTTACCACAGGTAAAGAGTGACGCTTACGAACAACCACAAATTGCTCAACAAACCCATCCATATAATTTACACTCATAACACTAGACTGAGGCTGCCCCAAAGCATGTACATCATTAGGTTTGAAAGCCCCCTCAACAAGGAATCCACCCTGCTGTTGATGCAGCACACGCACCCAATTAAACTGATCATCAGCCGATTCAGTTGTGATAGAAACTATTGGAAACATAGAGCTCATAGAAAATAAATCCCCATCAGCATAACCCTCATACACCAACCTATTCTCATCCACCGAGGCCTTCAAGCCCGAGAAATGCGTACGATAAGACTCCCTAACGATAACAATATGACGATCATAAAACTGAGTCTCAGATTTCGATTTAACTAGAAGCTTAGCACAAGCCTCAAGATTATCCAAATCATTCATCCTCACATCAACTCTAAATTGATTATCCAAATAACCATCCATCTGAGGGGTAAGAGAAACTATACCCAATTCCTGACCAGCAAGCTTAACCTCAGTCTGAATAGGAGCATCAATAGACAATAAAAAAGAGCCACTAAAAGAAGCAGGAACAAAAACCGTATCCCTTGAAGAGCTTACAGTGACACCACCCACTAGCTGAGAGTTTTCAATATCAACCCTTGCCTCAAAACTCTCTGGCTTTGCCTCAACACTACCACCCTCACCCCAAGGCAGCACCTCAAGTTGAGTAAACAAGGTCACCCCCCTGCTGTTAATACCAATCTCATAACGCTTATTACGCTCAATCGTAGAAGGCAATTTCACATTCAAGACATTCTTAATCCCGTTAATTCTTGCGTAAATAGAGAGCTCAGGCGAATCCAAATTTGATTCATACATATAAGCAACACCCTCAATCAAGCTGTCAAAATTCGATAATACCCCACCCGACACCGAATAAGTCTTATAACTCATCTCAGGTATAGGAGTCAAATTCCCAGGTAGCAGATACGATTGAGAGGCAAGATTCGTCAACACACAAGAGTCAATGACAACCTCTAAATCCGTCAACCTCTTAAGATCCAATCTAGCCACCGAACGCCTAAGCGCCAACTCCAAAGAGACATTCTCAAGAGAGGTCAAGCCTCTCTGCCCAGTGTAAAAGAGCTCAGGAAAGGTACTTTTGAAGTCAACCTCTTGCGTTTTCTCAAGTAGCAATGATGAATAGGAGTACACCTGGTCACTCTGTCCAAGAGCATGATCACCAGCCAAAAAAATTAACCTATTAGCTTTCACCTTGTCTGTATCAACAACATAAAAACCATCCTCATCCAATTGCATATCAGAAATCCTTCTACTTAGATCTTCCCCATCATAAAGAAGAGCCGTCACATTAGTCAATCCCCCCGAGAGAGACGAACCCTCAAAATTAATACCCAATTGCATTCGCGATGACCCCGCAAACAAATCACTCTCACCCTTCTCTTGGCAAGAGAATAGAAGAGCACTACCGAAAAGAAGAAGTGCTAATTTTTTACTCATAAATTACTTTTTAAAGTGTTGATAATAAAATTGTACTATTTATATACCGTAGAATAGAATTGTTTTTGGGAGTCCACCTAAATAATTACCCCTCATCATATAAACCATAAATTGATACATGAATCACTGAATAACCTCACACGTTTGGGCACACTGTGTGTATTTTTTTAAAATTGTGGTATGCAAAAATAAGAATTAAGAGCAAACTTCAAGCTAATATTTGCACTTTTTATAATATAAACAACGAATAAAGAATCACGGATTACCGTGATTCTTTATCCACATTCACACTTAGTGCCAATAAACCAGAGCATAATATCAATAAAAAACATTAACACAAGACCACCATCATCAAAAGAGAAAACAAAAAAGCCTATCGCTAGAAACAGATCAAACAGCACAAACTCAAAGAGAAATCATCAAATAAGTAAAATACGAAGCGTCACAGAGCAAACAACACGGCACAAAAAAGCTACAACAGCTGCTTTATAACAAAACAACCACTGTAGCCAACCACCTGAAAAAATATTACGCAATAAAAACCCTAAAAAAAAACATCAACGATCAGCACTCACAACTATAGACTCATCAATTCTAGTAGAGAAACACCCCGAGATATGCTCCCTCTTGAGATGCCATTTACGAGTCGTACCTTGAGCTGCAAGACGAATTTTCTCTCTTCCTATATAGTCATTACAACTATCCATAATTGTCATTAGATTAGAGTGCTTAACCCTGTCAATAGGATCAAACAAACTCCCCTGCACTTCATCCTTTAGAATAATATTACCCAAGATAACGCCTGCCTTTTTATAACTATACCCACACCTATACATCTCGGCCAACAACCGACGAGCATACGCAACAATCTCTATTGAAGAACTCGTAGCAACAGGCAACTCCATTATACGAGAGTCATAATACTGTGGCAGATCCTGACGAAAAGCATTCGTTGCCACAAACACCGTCAACTCCCTTGCACACCCTCCCTGCTTACGCAATTTATAAGCACACTTAGCCGCAAAATTAGACACAGCGTCCGAGAGAGGATACAACTCACATATCATCTCACCAAAGCTACGACTAGTAGTTATAGACTTCTTACGCTGCTCCGAGACAGTCAACTCAATACAACGCTCCCCATTCAACTCCTTTAGAATACGTAAACCAACAACACCCATCTGGCGCTTAACCCATCTTTGATCAAGATGAGCAAAATCAAGAGCCGTTCGCACACCATAACTATTCAACATAGCACTATAGCGTCTGCCTATCCCCCAGACATCCTCCACCGCAGTAGCATCCAAAGCATCACGAATCTCCCCTTGAGTCTTAATCATAAACACCCCACCCCCATCAATACTCTTCTTGGCCAACCTATTTGCAATCTTAGCCAAAGTCTTAGTCTGCGCCACTCCCACACAAACCGGAATACCAGTCCATTGATGAACAGTCTGACGAATATGACGAGTATACTCCATCAAGTCAAACAACTCAAACCCATCAAGAGAAAGAAAAGCCTCATCCACAGAATAGACCTCCGTCGTAGGACTAAACCCAATTAAGATATTCATCACCCTACGCGACATATCGCCATAAAGCGTATAGTTAGAAGAGAAAACAGCCACATCATGCCGCTCGACAAGCTCCTTAAGCTTAAAAGCTGGCTCCCCCATAGCTATACCCAGCGCCTTTGCCTCATTAGAGCGTGCAATGACACACCCATCATTATTACTAAGAACAACAACGGGACGACCCTCATAACGAGGATTAAAAACACGCTCGCACGAGCAGTAAAAATTATTACAATCAACCAGAGCTATCATCTCTTCTTTATTATATAGGTAACTACTCCCCAAACCTGGAAGTTACTCTCCTGTGAGATTCTAATTGGAGGGTATGCCTGATTTGCAGCCTGAAGCCAAACACCAGACTCATCAATCCGCAAGCGCTTTAGCGTAAACTCGCCATCTATATAAGAGACAACAATCTTTCCATCAACAGGCTTCAACGAACGATCAACAACCAATATATCACCATCATCAATACCCTCATCAACCATTGAATTACCAGAGACACGAGCAGAAAAAGTGGAAGATGGATTCCTTATCAACTCCTTATTGAAGTCGATCGAACCATCCATATAATCCTGACATGGAGATGGGAAACCAGCAGCTATGCTACTCTCTATAAAAGGGACATGAAGCTCACTATCCCCACTAACATCCATCAAAACTAATCCCTCATTTTTCATACCACAAAGATAAGAACTTTTCAAAGAGTGTGTGAAAGCTCACATCTTTTAAAGATAATTCGAATCATTCTTATATAAAAGTATTCAACTATAGAGTACACGAAAAATATAGACCATACGTAGTAGTAATTCAGACAAAAAACAATAAATTTATTGCGCAAAACATGAGACACACTCATTAGAGGAGTAGTATTATTACGTCAACAAACACTTAGAATATACTCATATGAAACGATATAAATTCAAACCACAGCGACCTTTTGAGTTTGAATTAAAGGAGCTTTCAGAGGTCACTCAACAATATAATTCAATTAGCGGGGTACCCCACAGAACAGATTTTTATGAGATTATCCTCATTGAATCTGGCGAATCTACGCAAATGGTTGACTTCACCCCAATAAAACTAAAGAGAGGGGATATACTATTTATAGGAAAGAATCAAGTAGCTAAATTTGATTCCTCTGAAACATACAACGGTAAGATCATTCTTTTCACGGATCAGTTCTTTAATCGTGGAGATCGAGAGAATCAATTAATGCAACTATTTAACCCTTTCAATGGAGCTACGACGATAAATCTAAACGAAAAACTCTCAATAATATTTGAACTAATTGAGAAAGAATATAACTCACACTTCGACAAGCATCAGTCAGAGATTCTGCATGCACAACTAAAATCACTTCTCCTAGAATCATCAAGACAAAGAGAAATCGAAACAGAGACAATCAAAAGTCCTGATCACTCAATTGCATTAGAATTCTATAGATTAGTAGAAGATAATTATCACTCTATTCGCAAGGTAAATGATTACATTAAAATGATATCAATATCACCGAAACAACTATCTAAAGCCATAAACTCCACCATAGGAAAAACCCCAAAACAATATATAGACGACAGAGTAACACTCGAAGCAAAACGACTACTTGTATACTCTGATCTGAATATAAAAGAGATATCTTATAAGCTGGGATTCGAAGAACCTACAAATTTCAGTAAGTTCTTCAAAGAGCAGAAAGGCATTACTCCTGCTGAATTTAGAAAGTTAACCCCACCCTAAATATATCAGCTTTATACTTAAATCTATCATAACCTCACCACTGAGCCTCATTACATTTGCACTGTCAAACAATTTATTCACAATAAAACAATTTCTCATGAAAAGAGTAACAATTATTGGAGCTACAGGCTTTGTTGGGTCAAGCATATTAAATGAGGCACTATCAAGAGGATACTATGTACGTGCACTAGTGAGAAACCCAGACAAATTAAACATATCAAACCCAAATCTAGAGATTATTAAAGCTGACATCACGGATGAATCCTCACTTACAAACCTTCTTAGTGGAGAGGAGAGCATTATTAGTGCTTATAATCCAGGATGGACGAACCCAAACATCTATGATGAAACATTGAGAGTATATCCTATCATACTTAATGCCTCAAAAAGAGCATCTATCAAACGGCTCTTAATAGTTGGTGGAGCTGGCACACTGTTCGTGGCTCCAAATCTTCGCGTAGTAGACACTGGTGCTATTCCCGCAGAAATACTAGGTGCCGTAAAATCATTAGGGGAGTTTTACCTAAATACTCTTATGAATGAGAATGAGATAGATTGGGTATTCTTCTCTCCTGCTGGCAATCTGGCTCCAGGAGAAAGAACAGGTAAATACCGATTAGGCAAAGATGATCTTATTGTCGATGAAAAGGGAAATAGCAATATCTCCGTAGAGGATTACGCCAAAGCGATGATTGATGAATTAGAGATAGGATCTCATCACAAAGAGAGGTTTACCATTGGGTACTAAATGATAATAATACAATAGAACCACAACAAGCTATTGCAATAATAGGAGTCGAGATCAAATAGAAATATTAATCTCGACTCCTATTATTGTGTTTAATAAACAAAAGAACGCTTCTCATTAATTCCTATTAAGAATCTACTGCAGTTTAAATAATATTTATAAATTGCAAACCAAACATACTTCTTGCATACTCTTAGATTATGGTAAATAGAGACCTATGAGTCGCATTAAGTATGTGAGCCAACTTAATTGAGGGAAATTAACCTTACTAAAAAACAATCATGGAACAAACTCAAGAGACAAAAAGAGAGGCAGTAGAGTTATTGATAGCTCTATGTCAAGAGCTAAAAGTTGGCTATGGCCAAAATGAAGTAATACGTATTACCGACTTTGAGAAAGCATCTGAAATCTTAGAAGCAATATCAAACTCTAATCTACAGTTGGGCACAGACCTATATAACGGCTACTGCTCAGGAAAGGTGGAACAGATAAGACGTATTGGGAATAAAAACATCTCCATGTATACAGCTGACAATGGATGGTACTACGAATTCACTTTCAGAAGTCTAATTATTCTCTTCCCAGATGCTGAAGACCCATATTCGCCAATCATCTTTATCGAATCTGATAACAAAGAAATAGAGGAGTGTAATGAGCAATATGTAGTTGACGACTCTACAACAGGACTCCAATACCTATCAAAAGTTTACTGCATGAGGGGTGATGAATATCTGTATGGTAGTGCAATGATTGATAAAATAAGAAATAGCAAAGACTATTCGTACAAGAATTATAGCTACCACAGAGAATTCCTAACGAAAGGTCTATTCTGCTTCATCAATATCCAAGAACTAGACTACAACAGAAACTTCAGGCGATTCCCGTACAACAACAGGTTCATAGATGGGAAAGAGCTAGAGGATAAAATTAGAAAGAAACTAAAGAGTGAGATATTCTAAAGCGATATCTATAACAACTATCTCCGCCTTCAATTGATGAGTTCTCTCAATTGAAGGCGGAGATCATATACGTCATCCTTATCAATCATATAATTAAGAAATACACTATAACCCGAACTTACCATAAAGATATGAAAAGAGCTATCCTATTTGGAGCAATATGCCTAATGGCAATTGAGGCAACAGCACAACTATCATTTGGAACCCCTGAGAAGATTAATAAAGATTGGATGTTCACTCTAGAGAATCCTATTAATGCTCAATCAAAAGAACTTAACCTATCTGATTGGAAAGCTATTGACCTACCCCATGATTGGAGCATACGTGAACAACTTAGCCCCAACCTAGCTAGTAGCACAGGATATCTGCCAGGTGGCATAGGATGGTATCGCAAATCAATAGATATTCCTACACATAAACAAGACCAGAAAGTGTACCTCTACTTCGAAGGAGTATACAATAGAAGTGAACTATTCGTAAATGGAACATCTATTGGCAAAAGACCAAACGGATATATATCATTCATGTATGATATAACACCCTATGTAACATTCGGTGAGACTACCCAAATAGCTATGAAGGTTGACCATAGCCAATCTGCCGACTCTCGTTGGTATACTGGTTCTGGAATATATAGAGATGCTTGGATAGTATATGCCAATCCCATTCATATTGCACAATGGGGTGTTTATGCACAGCCAAAGAGAGTTACAACCAAAGAGGCTACTCTTCAAGTAGAGGTAGAGGTTAGTAACAACTCAAAGAGCAAAGGTAAAATCATAGTTACCAACGAGCTATACTCCTCGAACAATAAAGTAGTTGCAAAAAATTCTAATAGTCTGTCGATAGAGTCTGGTGCCAACAGCACAACAATCTCTGATCTTAAAGTCTCAAATCCACAACTATGGGATATTGATAACCCGAACCTATATAAACTAAAAACAACCATCACCAGAGATGGCAAGATTATAGACCAAACCACTACCAACACAGGCTTTCGCACATACGAGTTCGACCCCAACAGAGGATTTGCCCTTAACGGCAAATGGACGAAAGTAAAAGGAGTATGCATACACCACGATGCTGGAGTACTCGGTTCTGCTGTACCTAAAGAGGTTTGGAAAAGACGACTAATAAACCTAAAGAGACTAGGTGTTAACGCCATAAGAACAAGCCATAATCCACAGGCTACTGCTCTATATGAACTATGTGATGAGCTTGGACTTCTAGTGATGAATGAAGCATTTGATGAGTGGGAGTTCCCAAAACGAAAGTGGATAGAGGGTTGGAACAGAGGCACCCCTGGTTATCAAGGCTCATACGACTACTTCGAGGAGTGGGCCGAGAGAGACCTAGCAGATATGGTACGACGAGACCGCAACCACACATCAATCTTCGCTTGGAGTATTGGCAATGAGGTGGACTACCCTAACGATCCATACTCACACCCTGTACTTGCTGGCGGCAGCAACACAGGCTTCACACAACCTATATTTGGAGGTTACAAGAGTGATGCCCCCGATGCTATGCGCTTAGGAGATATAGCTAAAAGACTTACGGCTGTAGTGAAAGAATATGACACCTCGCGCCCTGTAACTGCTGGTCTAGCAGGTGTAGCTATGTCAAATCAGACAGAGTATCCAAATGCACTAGACATTGCAGGATACAACTACACAGAGAATCGTTATCAAATTGATCACGAAAAGTATCCCAATCGCATTATATACGGGAGTGAAAATCGTCATGAACATGAGGCTTGGAAGTACGTAAGAGACAACGAACATATATTTGGGCAATTCCTATGGACAGGCATTGACTACCTTGGCGAATCTGGTGCTTGGCCCTCTCGAGGATTCTACTCAGGACTACTCGACTTTGGAGGCTTCATAAAACCACGTGGATTCTTTAGACAGTCTCTTTGGAGTAGTGAA
>JBOFEN010000107.1:0-12519 GCA_051648105.1 Bacteroidales bacterium | reverse complement strand
CAGAGGATGACAAGGCATACTCTCGCTTCAGGGTCAGACGTGCTAGGCTTAGACTCAATGGTATGGCCATGAGTAATAAGATTAGATATCGTCTGGGTCTTGATATGGTAAAGGGTAGTGAGACTGATGCCGAAGGTGTGGGTGCAATGCTAACTGATGCATGGGTGGCTTATCATCCATTTGGAAACAATAAGCTATCAATCTCTATGGGTCAGAGGTCAACACCTACAGACAATAGGGAACTTCAGATGAGCTCAACGGCACTACAATTCACTGATAGGAGTAAACTTACTTCTCTATTTGGTACAATACGTGAGATTGGTGTCTATGCTGCTGGTACTTACAAGGTAGGGCACACTTCATATCTAAGACCATCATTGGCTATCACTGATGGGGATGGTCCGATAAGTGCTGGTAAGAGATACGGGGGATTGAAGTATGGTGCACGACTAAACTATCTTCCTCTTGGTCTTTTCCGCCTAGCAGGTGAGAGCCGTCAATCGGATCTAGCTTATGAGTTGAAGCCTAAATTTGTAGTTGGCGCTGCGTATAGCTATAATGATGGCGTTAGTGACAGACGTGGTGGTCGCGAAGGTGGTGCTATCCTTTATCAAGATGCAAATAGGATGATAGATCTACCAGATCTTAGTAAGCTAACTCTTGACTTTATGTTTAAGTATAGAGGCTTCTCTCTGCTTGGGGAGTATGTTAAGACTTGGGGACATGTGCCATCTACTATCGCTTATAGGGTAAGGAATGATGGTACTACATCCACTGATTTTACTATAGATGGGGTAAATAGCGTTGAGAACTACATAAAGAACAGAATGATGTTGGGCTCAGGATATAATATCCAAGCGGGTTATATTATTGGTAAGTCTGTTTCGTTTGATATGCGTTACACTTATATAATTCCAGACGAGTACTCATTTATTAATAATGATCTCTATTTTAACCGCAGTGACTATATGGATTTTTGTGTGACTAAGTACTTGACAAAATCCTATGCAGCTAAGGTACAGGCCAACTTTGGTCTTGCTAAGAGCAATGGGTCAATACGTAATCCAGAGGGAGCCTCGGTAAGTGGATGGGAGAAGAGCATAACAATACTATTCCAATTAGCATTCTAAAGATCAAGCAAATGAGAAAAATAATATTTCTATCTCTTACCATCTTCTTGTTTAGCTCTCTTGCTGCACAAGACCTAAAGAAGGTTCAAAAGAGATACTTTCCTAATCCTGTTGATCTGAAGATCAATACTCCTATTGCTTCAAAGAGGAGCGGATATACTTCTTTCAAGGAGATGAAGAGCTTTCTGACTAATCTTCAGGCAGAGAACTCCTCAATCATGCAATTGGAAGAGGTAGGTAAGACTCAAAAGGGTCGCGAGATACTTCTTGTAAAACTCTCAAACAATATAGCTGATACGGCTAAGATGAGGGTACTATACTTTGCTCGTATTCATGGTGATGAACCAGGTGGTACAGAGGGATTACTTCACTTCATTGAGAGGATGAGTTCTGAGGAGTCACTAAAGGCTCTGCTTAAGAAGATAGACTTCTATATCCTTCCTATGGTAAATGTTGATGGTGGTGAGAGGATGATTCGTCAAACTGCTAATGGCATTGACCTAAACAGAGACCAGGTTCGTCTAGAGACTCCTGAGGCTGTTGCACTGAGATCTGTGATCAATGAGTTTGACCCTCAACTATGCATCGACTTTCACGAATATCAACCTCTCAAGAGTGCATACTCTATTATCTCTAGCGAGATACTTTCAGTGCCTTGGGATGTGATGTTTCTAACCTCTGGTAACCCCAATGTTGCTACACCAATAAGAGAGTCATTAGAGTCTCTATACTTGGCAGATGTTAAGGTTGAGCTTGATGAGAAGGGACACTCTAGTCATACATACTATACTCCAAAGAAGGGTAGTAGTGGTGTGGTGATGAACCTAGCTGGTACATCTCCTCGATCGACGGCTAATGCACTTTCATTAAACAATGCTTTCACTATCTTGACAGAGACTAGGGGTATTGGTATTGGAAGAGAGAGTATATATCGTAGGATTGAGAATGTATACACTTTGGCTTGTAGCTTTGCGAATACAACATTCGAGAATAGCGATAAGCTTCGTAATGCAATAGATGAGTCAGTGAATGAGAAGAAGCCAGTGGTTGTATCATTCTCGTCTGAGCTAATAGAGAATTATCCTTTACCTTTTGTAAACCAGATAAAGAATAGAATCGATACGCTTGAACTAACTGTCTCAAATGCTCTGAATTCAAGTGTGAAGCTTTCAAGGGAGCTACCTGCAAGCTATTTGATACTTCAAGATCAGGTTAAGGCTATCGAGACTCTCACTCAGATGGGTATAGAGTTTACTCGCTTAGAATCGGATCAAGAGTATGAGGTGGAGTCCTTTCTTATCAACAGAGTAGAGAAGGAGGATCAATCATTTAAGAACTTCACCCCTGTTAGAGTAACAACTCAGGTAGAAAATAGTAAGAATCTCTTCCCAAAAGGTACAGTATTGGTGCCTACAACTCAGAAGAGATCAAGACTTCTATCTGTTATGCTTGAGCCGGAGTCATCAAATGGCTTTGTAAACTACAGAGTTATTGAGGCAAAAGAGGGTGATCAATTACCTGTTTTCCGCTTGATGGATTAATTAAAAACTTATTTCAGACGTTTAGAGACATGAGAAAAATAGTAACATTATTATTTGCATCTATTGCAATTGGGCTGTTCGCTCAGGAGAGCCAGACAAGTTTCAGATTAGGCAATGGGTTAAACATTGAGCTTGATAAAGGAAAACATCACTTCAATATTGGTGGATTTGTTCAAGTTGGTGGGTTATACTCTGAGCTAAAAGATACTGATCCAGAGTATAGATTTGATGTTAATAGAGCTTATCTTGATTTCACAGGTGGATTCTTCTACGATAAGTTAAGTTTCAAGCTTCAGATGGACTTCACTAGATCATATCCTTTGCTTGATGCATGGGTTGCTTACAATCCAATCAAGAACCTCTCAATTAGCGTAGGTCAGAAGCAGTCTATATCTGGAACTCGCTCTATGATGTTTTATGATGAGGCTCTTGCTCTTGGCAATCGTAGCCTTGTAAATCGTACATTCTATAATACAGGTCGTGAGCTTGGTATCTTTGTAGAGTCTCGCTTACCAGTTAAGAGTACAGGTTTTGATCTTGGAGCGGCTGTTACTACAGGTGATGGGATGAACTCTTTTGGTAGTTCATCTACTGATTTTGACCTTGGAGGACTTAAATATAGCGCTCATGCTACATTCTATCCTATGGGCTTCTTCTCACCAGGTAATCATTTGACTGATACAGACTTTGCTAGAGAAAAGAGTCCTAAGCTATTGATAGGAGGCTCTTACAGTTACAATCAGGGTGCTAGCGATGCAATAGGTGAGGGTCATGGTAACTTTACTCTTTACGACGAGTATGGTAGAGCTGCTTTCCCAGATTATATAAAGATGTCTATGAACTTAATGTTCAAATATAGAGGTTTCACCTTTTTGACTGAATATGTAGATGCTTGGGCTCGTAACCTTAATCATCTGTACATTGATGGTGCGGCAACAGCCAAACTTCAGCCAAAACAGATTGCTGACTATCTTGTTCTAGGTAGTGGACTTTCAGCTCAAGCTGGATATCTATTCCCTAAGAATTGGGCTATAGATCTTAGATATAACTGTATCTTCCCTGAATGGAGTGAGAAGAGTTCACTTATTAATAAGACACAAGGCGTGCGTTTTGGTGTAGCAAAGTATATCATTGATAATCGCCTAAAGATTCAGTTGGTAGGTTCATATGAGAACTATTCTGAACTTACAGATAAGAATAAGCAATTCACCATGGGTATTAATACACATATCGTATTCTAATATATAATGAAGATAATACAGATACTTATACTTCTTTCTCTCCTTACTCTAACTAGCTGTTGGGGTGGAGAAGTATTAGATAAACCAAATAGTGGTGGCTCTATCAATCGAGGTGAGGGGGTAATATCCTATAGTGGATATAAGCCACTAGCAAGTAAGCCTATCAAGGTTCATTACTTTATACCCGAGGGTGATATGAATAAGATGCCCATCTTGTTTGTACTTCCAGGATTGAATAGAAATGCAGCAGACTACCTTCAAGCATGGAAGTCAGCTGCTCAATCTAGAGGTGTAATGGTATTCTCACTAGAGTTTCCAGCATCAACCTATCCATCTAGTGACTACACTGAAGGGGCTATGTTTGCTAACTCTAATGCTTTGCCAGAGGAGCAGTGGAGCTTTTCTATCATAGATCCACTCTTTAGCTATATTTGCAAGGAGCTATCTACAAATCATGAAAGCTATGATATGTGGGGACACTCAGCAGGTGCTCAATTTGTTCATAGGTATCTTCTTTTCAAGAGTGGTTCTCCTATAAATAGAGCTATGTCTGCAAATGCAGGTTGGTACACTCTTCCTGATTTTAATGTGGACTTTCCATATGGACTAAAGGGGGCAGCGTGTGATCAACAGAAACTGACAAAGGCTTTTGCAAGTAAATTGATACTTCAGCTTGGTACTGCTGATAACAATGTTGATGATCCAAACTTAAATCACTCAGCAGGTGCTGACAATCAAGGTTTACATAGGTATGAGCGTGGTCTCTACTTCTGGAGTAACTCATCTCAGATTGCAGATGATTATTCAACCTACAATTGGAGTAAGGTTGAGGTAGAGGGGGTTGGACACAGTTATTCACAGATGGCAGCTAGTGCAGCGTCAACTCTTTATTAAGCCAATCTTTAGGCAGATTAAATATTTGAGATATATGAGGTGCAGATATGATATTGATTTATCTATCTGCACCTCATTTATATTTTTACTCCCCGATTGGAATAATCGAATTAAGAGTATCTTTGGAGCATTATAAACAGACTTATATATCTACACAATGAAGGCTATACTTATTGGAGCAACAGGAGCAACTGGCAAGGATCTCCTTGAGTTACTTTTGAAGGATGAAAGGTTTGAGTCAATAGAGCTATTTGTAAGGCGCAAGATTGATATAAACCATACTAAACTAAATGTGCATATCATAGACTTTGAGAAACCACAAGAGTGGTGGCATCTTGTAAAGGGAGATGTGCTTTACTCAGCCTTGGGGACAACACTCAAAGCGGCAGGTAGTAAAGAGGCTCAAGAGAGAGTTGACCTTTACTATCAACTTCAATTTGCTAAAGCTGCTAAGGAGAATGGGGTACCGTGCTATGTGCTTGTCTCTTCTGCTTACGCCTCATCAAAGTCTTCTTTATTCTATCCTAAGATGAAGGGTCAATTAGAAGATGAGGTGAGGGCTCTGAATTTTACTAAGTGCATAATATTTAATCCCCCAACTCTAATTAGGAAGAGTAGTGATAGAAAGGGCGAGGTGATTGCCGCTAAGATATTCAGAGTTATTTGTTCTCTAGGGTTATTTCAATCTATGAATCCACTTGAGACTTCCATTTTGGCTAAAGCAATGATAAGATCATCTTTAGAGCTTCCTAGTGGTGATCACTCATTTAGTAGTAAAGCTATTAGAGGGTGTGTTTAACTGTAAACCTACTTTCGAAGTTAAAAGAAGTGATTGATAGAACATATAGCATCATTAAATGTTCTGTATAGTGTTGAGTCTGCTATTATGTGTTTTTCCTTTAAGCCCTTTAGCTAATAAACTATCTTTTAGTATTAGAAATTAAAGTAACTCACTAATAACTTACACTTATGAAGAAAGTTTTTATTGCTATACTCTCTATCTTGACACTCTCCTCATTCTCTATGATTACTGCCCAAGATAAGTATTCACTTAGACCTAACTATGTCAACTTCAACTATGCACTTCAAGATATTAAGTTGAAGGGTTCAGATAAGGTTAGTAGTGATGTAGCAGCTGCACTAACTGTGGGACACACATTCTATCTTTTTAAAAGTAGACCACTAGGCGGAATGGTAAGGTTTGGAATAGATGCTACGTGGATTGATGTGAACTACGCATATTATGATATTAGTAGTGGTAGCACGACAAGCAGTAGTGATAAAGTACATCAATTAGAGCTTGGTATACAAGTAGGTCCATCCGTGACGGTAACTCCTGTGAAAGGACTTAATATAAGTGCCTATTTCCGTTTTGCTCCTTCTTTTGCTACTCGCGTGGCAGTGGATGATGACATAGAAGAGAACTATGTAGGTGGTACTTATGCTTCTTTCTTTGTCACTGGGGCCTCGGTTTCATATAAGATTATTGGATTAGGCGTCGAGAAGAGATGGGGTAATCCTAACTATAAGAATATCAATTTCGACATTGAGGGTATTCGCACCCCTCTTCCAACTACATTAAATACTGATGCAATTAGACTATATCTAACTATCAGGTTATAAGTTTGAGATGCAATAATTAAATTAATAAGACATGAGTAAGCAGGGTACGCTCTTCTTACTCATGTCTTTTATTTTCTCGTTAATCTTTAATAGCTACTACTTTATTTGTACTACTATTGATATACTCTATCTTTGAGCAGCAGTTTTTTACTGTTATTTACAATCTAAATCACATCATATGAATGATATAAACTTTATTGCACTCGATTTCGAGACGGCCACCTACAGTAGAGACTCAATATGTGAGGTTGGTATCACGGTTATAGAGAGGGGGGAGATTGCATACTCTCGAAGCTGGTTGGTTCGTCCTCCTGGTAATAGATATGACAGAACTAATATCATGGTGCATGGAATTACTCCAGAGGAGACCTCAAATGTGCCAACCTTTGATAAGATTTGGTGTGAACTACTCCCACTATTTGAGAATAGTCTCATTGTAGCTCATAATGCAAGTTTTGATATTCCTGTTCTCAGAGCAACCCTTCTGTATTACAATATCCCTATGCCAACACTGCACTTCTACTGCTCATATAGGGTGGCTAAATATATATTCACTGGATGTGCTAGCTACTCTTTACCCAATATATGTACACATTTAGGCATTGATATGGGTAGACATCACCGTGCAGAGGGAGATTCTACTGCTTGTGCATCACTCTTTCTGACTTCACTTAGGGCAATAGATTGCCATAATATAGACACTCTTCAAGAGAAATACAACTTCACAAGAGGCCTTTTATCACCAGATGGATATAGAGGTCAGCTTGCAAATAGAGGTAGAAGAAGGTCGTCATACTAGACTTTTCAGGTGAATATACTCACTATCTGTATGTTATATAATATGTTTAAAAGTTTTAAAGTCTCGATTTGTTTGTTTTTATTTGTGCTTTCTCAAATCATAGTTCTCTGAATTTCAAACAAATCATCTACTTTATGACTTTTAGATCTGCAGTTTTAGGGGGAGTTACGCTTCTCTCTTTCTTCTCTATGCCCCTCGTTAAGTCTATGCCCATTATTTCCACCCAAGAGATAGACTTAACCTCTGTGATAGAGGCCCCATCATGTTTATCTATCTCTCGTGAGGGATCATTACTGAACATCTCATGGGATGCGACGAATGATCAAACCCACTACCGAGTGCTACTTAAGGATGCAAATGGAAATTTTGCTCCTGACCTCATTATATCTGAGTATCTTGAGGGGAGTAGCCTTAATAAGTACCTAGAGATATATAATGGTACTGATAGATTTATTGATCTTGATAGAGAAAATTACGAGTTACTTATCTATATAAATCCAACTAAGAATGGGGTTCGATATCCGCTTAATGGAGTATTAGCACCAAAACAAACCTTTGTATTTAGGTATCAGAGTAGTGTCTTGCTTCTTCCCGACGGTGTAGAGTCAATACCAGTAAAGTCTAACTTTAATGGGGATGATGCATTAGAGTTAACCCGTGAAAGTAATCGCGTTGATCTCTTTGGGGTAATTGGCTATATAAATTCTAAAGATACATTTTGGCAGAGTAGCGATAAATCAGTTAAAGCACGAGACCAAACGATAAGACGTAAACCAACTATACTCAAAGGAGATGCAAGAGAATTTACAGAAAGTACTTTTGCCACAGCTCTTAAGAATCAGTGGGACCCTTATCCAATTGATGAGGTCTCTGATTTTGGTAGGCATACTATGAACACCTCATATGTAAAGGGTATGGTCGTTGATGGTATTAATTGTGCTTTTGATGAGGTGAGTGATGGGGATTATATATTGTCGATAGTAGCTTTCGATCCGCTTACTGGCAACTGCACAGAGGAGCAGACAACAAAGATAACTCTTGGCAAGCTTGAAGTGGTGGGGGATAATCATCACACACTTGAGAGTAGTTATGTGGAGTCAATAACAGTAGCCGAAGGTGCAACTCTTGTTATTCCATCAGGAGAGTCTGTATCAACAGAGAATATATCACTTTCATATAGCGATAAAGAGAATAGTCTCTCTTCACCAACTCTTTGGGTTGATGGAGACTTTATTGTATCTGGTGCCGTTGATGTGAATCTAAGTCTATCAGCAGGTAAATGGCACTTTATATCGCTACCTTTTGATGTTGACTCTATGAGGGTTAATGATAATAGTTCACCTATACAAGGTGTGGATATTCGTATATGTAGTTATGATACTCACGCAAGAGAGAGTAATGGAGGTGAGATAAGTAATTTTATGGATATTATTCCATTAGGTACATCAGGACATAAGTTGAGTCGTGGTGTTGGGTATATATTAGCACTCCCTATGGATGCTGATATAATAATGTATGTTTCTGATAGTACCAAGCAAATATCACTCTCTAATAGAGAACAGATGCTTTTACCTCAGTATGGAGGAGTAAATAGTGATGATCTCCATAATGGCTGGAATCTTGTAGGCAATCCTTACATTGCAAATCTAAGTAGGGCTAGTCATGGGCATTGGCTAGCATGGAATGGCGAGACCTATACTCTTAACGGAGAGATAAACAGTCTTAATAGTTTCTTTGTGCAGGTCGATTCATCAGACCCAATAGTATTTATTCCTGAGTGGTGTGCTATTTCTGAGACTTCTTCATACTCTAATGAAACAGCCTCAGAACTAGTTATAGAAGTTAGTGATGGTATTACAAGTGATGCTTGCCATCTTCGTCTGGCTGATACCCCTAGAGAGTTCTATCAAGTAGGTCATGATATGGCAAAGATGTTTTCACTTAGATCTGATGTCCCTCAGGTATACTATAGTCGTTGGGGTTATCCTATGCATTTGAGTGACATCTCTCTTGACGAACTGATAGAAGGAATTACCTTCGAGATACGCATTGCTTCTACTGGGGTTCACTATCTATCTGTTGATAGAAATAGTTTAGATGAGATGACTGAGCTACATCTTGATTTGGATAGTGGGGAGAGTTTTGAGCTAGATAATAATATTATCTCTATAAATGGAATCAAGGGCGAGAGAATAAAAGGGAGAGTCAAAGCGTCAATAAAGCTGGACTCAAATAATCAAGCCGTTTCAAAAGTCTCGATTATTCCCCGTGATGGATATATTACTATTACTGGATTAGCAGTAGGTGAACTTGTCCGTTTATTTGATATCTCTGGCGCTACAATCTATAGTGCATTAACAAGTAGTGAGACTCTAGATCTTCATATTCCAAGGGGTGGTGTATATATGATTCAAATAAGCTCAGAGAGTAGTGTCGTAAATAAGAGGGTTTGGGTCTCTAATAAAGCCATATGATTATGAGAATACGTCTATTCATTACAACCCTTGCGTTGTCTCTCTCTCTAGCATATTCACAAGGATCACTTGAGAGAAGTTTTATTTATAGTAGGGGAGATGCATCTACTGATCTATTTTTTATTGAGTTACCACCTGAACCTGGCATAGATGATGGTGATATTGTTGATGGTGATCTATCAGGATCAACCCCTTGGATTGTCTATGTGATTATGGGTGTAGTTTATGTTTTATACCAGAGGTATAAAAGAGTGAAGAGCTTAAACTAGTCTCTATTTATCATACATACTGTTGCGTTATTGTTTTCTTTTATTATTTTTGGTAGATCATTATTAAATAATCTATCCATGGAAAGTGTAACTAGACGCAAACCAGAGTGGCTTAAGGTAAAGCTCCCTAAGGGTGTTCTTCCTTGTAGTGTCCAAACATCTCTGGGTCAACATAAGCTAAATACTATTTGTGTAAGTGGACGTTGTCCAAATCAAGCGGAGTGTTGGGGCAATGGAACCGCCACCTTTATGATAGGTGGTAGTATATGTACTCGCTCTTGCAAATTCTGTAATGTGACCACTGGTAGGCCGAAGCCTCTTGACCCAAATGAGCCAGAAAACGTAGCAAAATCAATTGAGGAATTAGGTATAAAGCATGCCGTCATAACCTCTGTAGATAGGGATGATCTCCCTGATGGCGGGGCAGCTCATTGGGTTGCTACTGTTGCTGCAATAAAGCGTAGAACTCCTCATGTTACTATGGAGCTTCTAATACCAGACTTTAGAGGAGATCTATCTCTAGTTGATCTTATAATAAAGATGGAGCCAGATGTTATATCACACAATTTGGAGACAGTCCGTCGATTATCTGATTCAGTCAGATGTACTGCAAAGTATCAAACCTCACTAAAGGTGCTTGAGCATATTGCTAATTCAGGTATTGTTGCAAAATCTGGTATTATGCTTGGTTTAGGTGAGACAAAAGAGGAGATACTTCATACAATGGATGATCTTCTTTCTGTTGGATGTGAGGTTATGACTATTGGTCAGTACCTTCAGCCAGATCTAAATAACATACCTGTAGTAGAGTATATTACACCAGAATGTTTTAATGAGTATTATAGAGTAGCTCGTCGCAAGGGTTTTCGCGAGGTAGCCAGCGCACCCCTCGTTCGATCGAGTTATATGGCACACAATCATATTCGTAAATCAGCTCAGCTATGAAGAGATTAATAATCAATGATCTAGGTGTAGCATCTTATCGTCAGGTATGGGAACTACAGGAGTCACTACATAAAGAGCTGATTGACAACAGAGATGCTCAAAAGGACTGGAACAACTATCTTCTTCTTGTTGAACACCCTCATGTTTATACTATTGGAAAGAATGGTAATGATGCCAATTTCCTAGAGGATCGTATCAAGATGCTTAACCCTCCTGTGGAGACAATAAGGGTTAATCGTGGTGGTGATGTTACTTATCATGGGCCAGGCCAACTAGTTGTATACCCGATACTAGATATGAATAGCTTCTCTATGGGGGTTAAATCTTATGTTGATAGCCTCGAGGAAGTTGTCATATCGCTTCTTAAGGAGTATAACATTGAAGCTCAGAGGATGGAGGGGGCAACTGGAGTCTGGATTGATGTAGGCAAACCTACAGCTAGAAAGATATGTGCCATTGGCGTGAAGTGCTCAAAATTTGCAACTATGCATGGATTAGCACTCAACGTAAATAGTGACCTCTCTTATTTCGAGTTTATTAATCCTTGTGGTTTTATTGACAAGGGAGTGACCTCTATCGAACGAGAGCTAAATGGCAAGGTAGACTTCAAGGAGCTATCATCTAGATTCATTACTCAATTCAAAAGAGTTTTTGAGATTCAAGAGAGTGATATTTCAAAGGAGTAATATACAAGGATACAAAAAAAGAGGAACTCGTCCGTAGATGAGTTCCTCTTTTAATGCTATTATCAAATGAGTGATTAGCGCTTGATGCGTCTCTCTTTGATTCTTGCTTTTTTACCTGTAAGAGCACGTAGGTAGTACAATTTAGCACGACGTACTTTACCGTGTTTGTTTACAGTAATGCTTTCGATAAATGGTGAGTCGATAGGGAAGATACGCTCTACACCTACGCTACCAGACATCTTACGTACTGTGAAACGTTTTTTCTCGCCGTGACCAACGATTTTGATAACGTCACCACGATACTCCTGGATACGCTCCTTGTTACCCTCTTTAATACGGTAAGCTACAGTGATAGTGTCTCCACTTCTGAAAGCTGGGTGCTCTTTTCCACAAGCGAATGCTTGCTCGGCAATCTTAATAAAGTCCATTTCTTTGGATATTTAAAATGTTATGTAATACGCAATTTAACAGGCAGCATGTCCTGACAGAGATTGCGATTTCCGGGTACAAAGATATAAACTATTAATATAATGAACAATATAATCAAGCTAAAAAGTTTCACATACTATATATATAGCACGTAAATCACTTGATTTGTTAATCTAAGTTAATGTGTATTTTCGTAACAGGTTGATTTACAGTTCGTATTTCGGTTTTGTTACACTTTTGACTTGCTGAATTTCCTGTTTGCGTTTGGAGCGTATTGTATAATCGCATACTTTTGTATCCGTAATCGAACAGCAACGGTCATCAAGTGAGATGCTGTCTAGTTCGGTTCTTACACAAGAGATCATTAAGACATATTTATATATAAAACAATAGTAGTACAAGCAAATAGGTATATTAGACCGTCAATTTTGGAGACAAATATTGAGAACGGAACTGAGCTTAGGAAAATAAAAAACAATTTACAACGA